>JBQTGW010000019.1:0-9370 GCA_052390495.1 Pseudonocardiales bacterium | reverse complement strand
CCAACCGCGCCGACGCCTCAGCCTCGCGATCGTCAATACCGGTGTCCTGACTCACGGATAGTTCCTTTCCCAGCCGAGCGGAGATCACGACGGCTGATCTTGGCATATCCGTGGCTTACACAGTTGGCATGACACGCCCGAGTACCCCTGGCCGATCGCGCATCGGCAGCCTTCGACCTGATCCACCAGATCCAAGTCGCGATGGCGGAGTACGAGGACGCCAGGTGCGCCCGTCGGGTGGGGGCGTGTGCGCCGTGACCTGCGACAGTGACGTGGGCGCATGGCGACGTCTTCAGCCTGCAGCACGCGGACCTCCGGTGAGGAGCCACCCCGCACGGCTCCATCTTGCATGACCCTGAGCTCCGCGTCGGCCGCCCAACACGATCTCCCTGGGTGGCAAGGAGTTCAGCACGGCCGTGATCGCCGGCCTCGCGTGCACCGCGGGGAGTCGAGGCGCACGTGTCGTGACAGTCCGGCACCTCCAGCCGTTCAACGCGCGTCGTGGCGCGTGCTCACGCTCGACCAGGCCCGCCTCGCGGGATCCGAGATGTGGGTGTTCCCCGTTGGAGGGGCCTGCTGACGTCGACGGTTTGTTCTCTGTCGCCGACCAGCACGCTTCGCGAAGTCCTGTTCAGCGCGGGCTCGCGGAGTGAGGCCGGAGGTGCGCCATGCGCAGCTCGAACCGCACACCTGAACCATCCGAGCCCGACAACACCGTGCAGCCACACAGGGCGAGCTCCCGGTGGTCATCCAGCAATGCCGGAACCGGCGGTCAATGGCACATCGAACGAATCGACACCGTGCCAATGACCCCCGAGCAGTACGAAGTCGCCGTCACCACGCTAGCGACGCTCATCACCGAGTGGCAACAAAACCGAAACCCAGGAAACCACATCGACGATCAAGCCGCTTGAGTCGGGCTTCTCAATCCACACAAGGCAAGTAGACCTCAAGGAAAGGAATCGTGCAATGACACGAATCTTCACGTCACAGCCCGCCAAGAACACCGCGCTAACCGCACTGGGCGACGACGTACGGGTCGTCACCTACCGACGGTCAACCGCGGACGAGCACGTGCCCAGGTCCCTCGAAGCGCAGCGCGCGCAGGTGCTGGCCTACATCGACTCGACGCCCGGATGGCAGGTGGAGACCCAGTTCGCCGACCAACCTGCGAGCACGATCACCAACCGTCCCGCTGTGGTCAAGGCAATGGCCACAGTTCGCGCTGCGCTAGCCAACGTCCTGCGGTTCTAGCAACAACAACCTGAAGTCCGCCCGCCCTGCGTGCCGCACGGCTGAAAAGAGCCCGAACAGGAGAGTTGAACAATGGCGCGATCCTCAACCGCCCAGCGCACCAAGAAAGCCGCAATGTCCACCGGCGGTCGGTGGTCCGCCTACCAAGTACTGCGAGTCCTCGCCAACCGCATGTACATCGGTGAACTGTCCTTCCGAGACATCACCACAACGGACTGCCACGACGCCATCGTCGATACCGACACTTTCGAACAGGCGCAGAAGATCCTTGCCTCTCGCGGCGAAGACCACAGCCACCGCGCTTCCAACGGTTCGGACTACCAACTCACTGGCAAGATGCGCTGCCCCAAGTGCGCCAAGGCCATGATCGGCACCCGCGCGCACGGCAAGAACAAGGTCTACCGGTACTACACCTGCTTCAACCGCGCCCGCTACGACACCGCCAAGTGCGACGCCACACGGATCAACGCAGACGCAGTCGAACCCGCCGTGCTCGACGCCCTCGCCAGCTTCTACCGCGACCACCACGGACTGATCGCAGAAGCAGTCACCCGTGCCCAGGCGCAGCACCTCGCCGGAGAAGACCACCAGCGGGCCGAACTGGCAACCATCGAAGCCGACCTGCACAAGACCAACCAGTCCATCGACCGCTATCTCAACGCGTTCGAGAACGGCAAGCTCGATGAGGACGACCTCGCCTCACGCCTCGCTGGTCTCAAGGTCAAGTCCAAGCAGCTTCGTACCCGTCGGGACGAGTTGACCGACAAGATCACCGACGTTCCCGCAGCACCGCCCGCAGCGTCGCTGCGTGAGGTTGCCAGTTTCATCTCGGACATCATCGCCAGCGGCACTGAGAACCAGCGCAAGGCCCTCATCGAGACTCTCATCGCCGAGATCAAGATCACGGCCGCAGACCGCATCATCCCGATCTTCCGCATCCCCCAACCACCGGCAGCCGAGGCCGCCATGAACGACAACGAGGCCCCAACCAGAGGAAAAACCCTGGTCAGGGCCTCGAAGGAAGGTGTTCGTGCAATGACTAATTTGGTGGAGCTGACGGGATTCGAACCCGTGACCCCCGCACTGCCAGTGCGGTGCGCTACCAGCTGCGCTACAGCCCCGAAACGATCACCGCTGACCATCGCGGCGTGCTCGTCACGCTACACGAGGCGGGCTGCGATCGTTGAACCGGGCAGGTTCAGCGCGCGGCGCCCAGCGCCTCGTCCAGCCAGCCAGGGTCACCTGTGTCGGCGATCGCGCCATTCACCAGGACCGTTGGAGTGGCCAACCGGCCGTCGGGTCGCAGCCTGCTGAGTCGTTCACTCGCCTGCTTGGTCGCGGCGGCGACGCGCTGCTGGGCACCGTCCTGGACGCAGCGCGCGAAGTCGTCGCCCGCACCGAGGTCGCGACCGAGTTGCTGGAGCTGGGCGCTGGTCCATCCGGGACCGCCCTCACGGGGTTGGGTGGCGAACAGGCTTTCGTGGAATCGGGGGAACACTTCCGCTTCGCTCGCACAAAAAGCCGCGCCTGCCGCCAAGCTGGAGTACCCGACCGGTTTGGAGTGGTCGTCGAGGATGGCCACCGGGTGGTACACGATCCTGGCCTGTCCAAGAGCAGCGGCCTGCTCCAGCTGGTCACCATAGAGCTGCTCGAACTGCCCGCACCCGGGACACAGGAAATCCTCATAGACATCGATGGTCACCGGCGCACTGGGCTTCCCGATTATCACGGAATCGCCCTGCGCGGCCACCGGGTACACCGGTCCAACGGCCGCGACGGGGATCGTCGGCGGGAGATCACCGGATTCGTTGTGCATCTGTAGCCATACCCCGAGCCCGAGGACCAGCGCGAGCAACACGACGACGACCACACCCGCGACCGCCCCGCGGCTGACCCCCCGGTTCGCGCTGGCGGCCGTGGCCGGACCGGTTCGGGCCACCTGCGCGGCCTGTTGCTTGCGTTTTCGCTCGGCCCGTTGCGCGCCACCCACGTCCGCGTCCTCCTGGCTCATCCACACCGGCCGACCGGGCCCGGTGCCGCTACTTGTCTAGGTGTCCGACCCGGCGCGGCGCCACCCATCGACGCTGACCGCCGTCCTGGGCCGCACCAGCAACCACAACGCCAGGGCAAGCAAGCCTGCGTCTTGCGCCACATCCCATGGGTAGTTGGCGGAGCCCTCGGCCACGGCGCCGCCGCCGCCAAAACAACCACAGTCGATGGACAGACCACGCACCCATGCCTGCACCACGGCGAGCAGGAGCACCGCCAGGAGGGCGGCCGAGGCGAGCGCGGCCCATCGTGTGAATGCACCCACCAGAAGCAGGGTTCCCAACATCAGCTCCACCAGCGGCAAAGCCCCAGCAACCGACCCGACAAGGCCCAGCGGCAGCACCTCGTAGGCCCGCACCGCGACCCAGGTCTGGGCCGGATCGACGACCTTGAGTGCTCCGGACACCAGCCATACCGCCGCTAGCCCCAGCCGCGCCAGAATACTCGCGCCATCCAGGACACGGGGGCTAGGGCGTCGCACGCCACGAGGCTAGTGCGCGTTCCTACCGTGGTTCGCCGACGGTGTGGCATGGTCGGATGGGCGGCGGGTGGATTGTCGTTCCTGTGCTTCGCGATCGGCGCCCTGGTGCCGCTGATCCCGTTCCTGCTCGGGTTCGACTCGCTGGTCGCGGGGCTCGCTTCGGGTGGCGTGGGGCTACTCGTCGCGGGGGCGGTCGCAGCCCGGTTCACCACCCGCCCGTGGTGGCTGGGCGGTCTGCGTCAGCTGGGTTTCGGCGCGATCGCCGCCGTCGCGACCTATCTGGTCGGCACCCTGATCGGGGTGGGTGCCTCGGGTTGAGACAGGGTCTCCGGCGCACGCAGCCACACCACGGCGGCGATCAGGGCCATGGCGCCGGTCAGCGCGAACGCGGCGGTATAGGACAGCTGATCGGCGAGCACCCCCGTCGCGATGGGCCCGATGATCGCCCCAACGTCGGCCGCCATCTGGAAAGCCGCCAGCACCGGCCCACCCTTGGCCTTCGAGCCGATCACGTCGGCCACCGCGGCGCCTTGCGGTGGCGTGATCAGCCCGGTGCCCAAACCCGCGATCAGGGTGGCGAGCAGGAACTCCGGCACCGAGTCGGTGAAGCCGAGCCAGATCGTCGCGGCACCGGTGACCACCAGTCCGGCCAGGACCGGCGGGCGACGGCCGAAGGAATCGGCGACCTTTCCGGACACCATGAGCAGGGCCACATTGCCTGCGGCGAACACCGAGAGCGCCACCCCGGCGAACGACTCCGCGCGATGCAGCACCTCGACGACGAACAGCGGCACCAGCGAGACGCGCACGCCGAACACCGCCCAGCCGTTGGCGAAGTTGGACGCCAGCGCGGCGCGGTAGGCCCGGTGGCGCAGCGCCTCGCGCACACTCAGGGCCGCCACATCCCCTTCGGCCACGGCATTGGCCAGCGTGGAGCGTCGCAGGAACAGCCAGGCCACCGCCGCGGCAACGAACAGTGCGACCGCGTAAACAACGAACGGGGCGCGCAGCGAGATGCCGATCAGCCCGCCGCCGACCAGCGGACCGGTGACATTGCCGAGCAGGAAGCTGGTCGCCCACAGGCCGGTGGACCGCCCGCGCATCAGCGGTGGAGTCAGCCGGATCAACAGCGCCACCGCCGAGACGGTGAACATGGTCGACCCGATACCCCCGAGTGCGCGCAGCACCAGCAGCTGCCAGTACTCCGCCGCGAAAGCACATGCGCCGGTGGACAGGCCCACCAGGACGATGCCCCAGATGAAAACCGGCCGTTCGCTGAACCTCGACACCATCCTGCCGCTCGCGGGAGCGAACGCCAGCCGCATGAACGCGAACGCGCTCACCACGATCGACGCCGCGGTGACGCTGACGTCGAAGCTGCGGGCGAAGGTCGGTATCGCAGGGGCGACGATGCCGTAACCGATCGCGATCACGAAGCTGACCACGACGAGCACCCAGACCTCGCTGGGTAGCCGGTGGGCTACCGGTGCGTCGGCCGACCCTGACCCGAGGCTCGCAGCCACGCCGCACCACCCCTGCCGATCGTCTTAGCCGCCCCTGACTCCTCAACCCGTGGCCTCAACGGGGAATTCCCCTACCCGTATAAATGATCGTTGCTGCTCTGTTCATACGTGCTTCATTCCGTTAATCCGTAAGTATTACCCCTAAAGAGCTAACTTGCGTCGGAAAAGCGATCACACACAGTGTCACGACTCCCGCCATGGAGGTCACCTGATGGAACGTCGCACCTTCCTACGCTTCTCGGTCGTCGGCGCCGGCACCGCGGCCTTCACCGGCAGCCTCTGGGGACAGGCCTTCGCCGCGCCGGCCCAGAAGGGACCCAGCCCCTACGGCTCCCTGCTGGCCGCTGACGCCAACGGCATCCGGCTGCCGAGCGGCTTCACCAGCCGAGTGATCGCCCGGTCCCGCCAGATCGTTTCTGGCACCTCGTACACCTGGCACGACGCCCCCGACGGGGGTGCCTGCTTCGCCAATGGCTCCGGTTGGATCTACGTCTCCAACTCGGAGATCTCCGGCACCGGGGGCGCCTCCGAGATCCACTTCAACTCCAGCGGCACCGTCACCTCGGCGTCCCGGATCCTGTCCAACACCAGCCGCAACTGCGCGGGCGGAGCAACGCCATGGAATACCTGGCTGTCCTGCGAGGAGGTGAGCCTCGGCTATGTGTGGGAGACCTACCCGTTCGGCGGCACCGCGGTGCGCCGGGACGCCATGGGCCGGTTCAACCACGAGGCTGCCGCAGCCGACCCGGTTCGTCAGGTGATCTACCTCACCGAGGACCAGGGCGACGGATGCCTCTACCGGTTCCGCCCCACCACCTGGGGCACCCTGTCCTCCGGCACCCTGGAAGTGCTCAAGGCCGGGACGGCGACATCGGGCTCCTTCACCTGGGGCGTTGTCCCCGACCCGGACGGCTCCCCCACCGCGACCCGCAACCAGGTGTCCGGCGCGAAGCGCTTCAACGGCGGCGAAGGCTGCCACTACGCCGACAACACCTGCTGGTTCACCACCAAGGGCGACAACCGTGTCTGGCAGCTCAACCTGTCGAACAGCACCTACGAACTCGCCTACGACGACAACCTGGTCAGCGGCGGCGGTGCCCCGCTGACCGGTGTCGACAACATCACCGGGTCGACCTCCGGTGATCTGTTCGTGGCCGAGGACGGCGGCAACATGGAGATCAACATCATTACCCCGGACGACATCGTTGCGCCGTTCCTGCGCATCACCGGCCAGAGCTCGTCGGAGATCACCGGCCCGGCCTTCTCCCCCGACGGTTCCCGGCTGTATCTCTCCTCCCAGCGCGGCACGTCCGGCTCGTCGTCGGGCGGTATCACCTACGAGGTGCGCGGCCCGTTCCGCTGATCACCCTCTGCCGCAGGCAGCCCTGGCCCAGATCGGGCCAGGGCTGCGCCATGCTGGTCGTCCCCATGCTGATCGTCGTCGCGTAGCTCGGCCAGCAGCTGCGGAATCTGGCGGGTCAGCGGGCGGAAGACCCGGAGTCGGGAGAGGCGCACGAGCCGCTCGACCATCGGAACGGTGCGCTCGATCAGCGCGTGGGTGCGCCGCAGGCCCGCCGAACTGTCGTGCACCCAGAACAGGACGATCCCGAGGTGGTAGAGCCAGAGCAACTCCGGCAGGTCCGGCTCCAGTTCCGTTGCGACCCGGGTCGACGATCCGGCGATCACCTCGCGGTACAGGGCCAGCGCCGCTTCCCGCGCGGGGTATGAAGCCTGACTGAACGGAGAGAGTGGATTGCCCGACTGCGCGGCAACGGCGAAGAATCGGCCCGCCAACGCATGGTACGGCTCGGTCACCGTCAACCAGGCCAACAAGGTGGCACGCAGCCGCTGCGCCAGATCAGTACTGGCGGCCAGCGGTCCGGCGGCGGCTGCGGTGTGTTCCGCAGCGATCTGGTCGTAGAACCCCTGGACCAGTTCCTCCTTGGAACGGAAGTAGTAGTAGGCATTACCCACCGACACCCCGGCCGCCTCGGCGATCGCCCGCATCGTGGTCCGCTCATAGCCACGCTCACGGAACAACCGCAACGCGGATTCGACGATGAGTGCCCGGGTGCGCTGCGATTTCGTCGCCGTGTCGGCGGCGCCTGGCGACGTCATCGCGGAAGACTCGAACCGATCCCCACGACCGGAGCCTACACCGCGGGCGGGTTCGTCGCGGCCTGCCGCCGAGCGGCGTCGAGCTGGAAGCTCATCTCGCGTTCCGCCTGCCCGCGGTTGCGGGTTCGGATGCGGGTGAGCATCAGGATGAGCAAGCCGTGCGCAGCTCCGAGAACCAGCAGAACGATGCCGAACTTGGTGACCACGGTCTGCATCGCGCCGGTCACCGGGACGTCGACCGTGGAGATCACGGCGAGCACGCCGAACGCCCCGAGATGGAACAGCACAGCGAGTAGTCCATTGACCGAGCGCGCCACCCGTTGGTCTCTGAACGCCTCCTCCAGGACGGCCTGTCCAGTACGGAACAGCACCTGACCGACCAGCAGCACCGCCCCGATGCCGAGCAGTAACACCGTCACGTAGATACCAAGATCGTCGTCCATGGTCGGCACTCCTTTTGAACATGTTCAAGACGAAACCGAGTATGTCACCATAAGTCTCTGAACGAAAGCGTCAAGCCACGACGAATTCGCATCGGCGGCGGTGTCGCCGCACGAGAGCCGCCTGGACCTGGGCGTCCAGACGCCAGATCCGTGCCACTGGCTCGCCTCCTTGCAGCCCCTGGCGGTATCGGAGATACGCTAGATAGCTTAGCGTCTAGATTTGCTTACTGCAAGCTAGATTAGCTATCTCGCTGTCCAGCTATGCTGACGGGATGGCCGCTACCACCCCAGAAGAGGACCCCGAAGTCCAATCCGCGATGAGCAAGGTGCTGGCCCGGCGCCAACCTGAGTTGCGCAGGCCGGATCGCTCCGGTCGCGTCACGCCGGACGCGGCAGCCCGTCTGCCACGCCAGACCCTGACCCAGACGAGGGCCGACCTGGTGCGGGCAGCGATCATAATCGTCAACGAGTATGTGACCGGCGAACCTCGTGAGGGTGATCCTCCAGTCGATCTTCTGCCATTCGTTCGCCTTGACGAGGTGCTGGAGGTCGCTTCCGGACTGGCCCGTGACCGTCTGCAGAAGTCTGGGGGCATGAACCCGGAGGAGCGTGTCGCTCCGCTGACCCCCGGTGCCTTCTACAAGGCGTTCGCATCTGACAATCAAGACACTGGCCGGGGCGGTGCACTCACCGCATTCCACCGGCTTGTCACGCGCGAAATGGTCGATGAAGACCTGGTGACTGACTCGGCAGCATACAGCGAACTGGGTGACATCCTGGCGGAACGGAAAGAATCATGGCGAGAAATCGTCAGAATAGGTACTAAACTGGCGTTCCAACGTTGGGCCAACACGCCGGCGGTCGTCGTGTATCGCGCCCTCACAATGCACGCACTGGCAGATAAGGAAGTCGGAAGTTGGACGCGCAGTGTTTACGAGGAAGAGCTGGCGGAAATTCTGCGTGTTTACGAGAAATTGCTCAAAGTCTACAAAAGACGAATGCGCCCAGGCATCTCCATGGAGAACCTGGCCGTGGCAATCTCCGACCTTATCTCCGGCATGGCATTGAACGGACGAGTCATGTCTGAGACCCGAGATATCACCCTGGAGGTCGACATCGACGGTGAGGGTTCCAGAGAGTGGCACTTGTGCGCTCTCGCGGCGTGGGGAATCTATAATATGTTCACCGAGCCGGACGAATAAGGAAGACGACAAGTACGGCGCTGGTTCCGGTGTTGCGGTGGCCGCTACCGCTCACCCTGGTCTTGGCCGGGCTGGCGGTGCTCTACCGGACGGCTCCAGCCGACGCGCTGGCCGGAGTGATCGTTCTCATGCTCTGCTTCGAAATACCGGTGACCACGACGCTCTGCTGTCGTGGGGGGGGGCACACCCGCGGGGGCCCGCGGCGGGGCCCGGCCCCGGGGGGGGCAGGGCCCACCCCACGCCCCCCCCGCCCGCCCGGGGGCCCCAATGAGGCCACACACACAGGCCCCCCGGCGGGCC
>JBQTGW010000018.1:0-2738 GCA_052390495.1 Pseudonocardiales bacterium | reverse complement strand
GGCCGGGCAGGTCCAGCGCCATGCTGCGCTGGCCACGGAAGGCGAGCTCACGGATCAGCGGAGTCCAGCCGAATGAGTTGCTGGCCGCGCCGTGCACGAATACGAAGGTCGGCATCGTCATGGTTGTCATCCAATGCCTGCTCCCTCGCCGTGGCCATCCCCTGGATGCGGAATTCCGGAGTAGCCGCGACGTCATGATCAACAAGGCTGAGGGAGACTGGCGGGCATGATGGTCACCGAGTCGGCTCGCCTGTTCGAGCGGGCCAGCGCAGTGATCCCCGGGGGGGTGAACTCGCCGGTGCGGGCCTTTCGGGCGGTCGGCGGCACGCCGCGGTTCATGGTCCGCGCCCTTGGCCCCTACCTGTGGGATGCGGACGGGAACCGCTACGTCGACCTGGTCTGCTCGTGGGGGCCGATGATCCTCGGCCACGCGCATCCCGCGGTGCTCGACGCGGTGGCGGCGGCCGCGTCGCAGGGGTTGTCGTTCGGCACCCCCACGGCCGGGGAGATCGAGCTGGCCGAGGAGATCGTGCGCCGGGTCGAGCCGGTCGAGCAGGTCCGCCTGGTCAACTCCGGCACTGAGGCGACGATGAGCGCGATCCGGCTGGCGCGCGGCGTCACCGGGCGCGCCGGGGTGGTCAAGTTCGCCGGGCACTACCACGGGCATGTCGACGCCTTGCTCGCCGCCGCGGGCTCCGGCGTCGCCACCTTCGGCTTGCCCACCAGCCCCGGCGTCACCGGTGCCCAGGCTGGCGACACGATCGTGATGCCCTACAACGACATCGACGCGGTGCGCGCGATGTTCGCGCAGCGGGGCAACGAGATCGCCTGCGTCATCGCCGAGGCAGCCGCTGGGAACATGGGTGCGGTGCCGCCCGATCCCGGCTTCAACGCCGCATTGCGCGCGCTGTGCCATGCGCACGGTGCGCTGCTGGTGCTCGACGAGGTGATGACCGGGTTCCGGGTCTCGGCTGCGGGCTGGTACGGGCTGGAGCGGGTAGCCGCCGACCTCTACACCTTCGGCAAGGTGATGTCCGGGGGGCTGCCAGCGGCGGCATTCGGCGGCTCCGCTGAGCTGATGGGGTATTTGGCCCCGGCTGGCCCCGTGTACCAGGCGGGCACGCTGTCCGGGAATCCGGTCGCGGTGGCCGCGGGTTTGGCCACGCTCCGGGCCGCGGATCGGGAGGTCTACGCCCGGCTGGACACCGCGGCCACCCGGCTGGCCGGGTTGCTCGCCAAGGCACTCGACGCCGAGGGGGTGCCGCACGTGGTGCAGACTGCAGGCTCGCTGCTCAGCGTGTTCTTCACCGAAACCGGGCCGGTGCGCGACTACGCCGGGGTTGCGGGCACCCAGACCTGGCGGTTCCCGGCGTTCTTCCATGCGCTGCTAGATCGCGGGGTCTACCCGCCACCCAGCGCGTTCGAAGCCTGGTTCGTCTCCGCCGCGCTGGACGACGACGCCTTCGAGGTGATCGCGGACGCGGTGGGGCCTGCCGCCCAGGCCGCTGCCCGTGTTCCGGAGCCGGAACCGTGACGCGCACCGTGGTCCACCTGCTGCGGCACGGCGAGGTGCACAACCCGGATGGGATCCTCTACGGGCGGCTGCCCGGGTTCGGGCTCTCCGAGCTGGGCGCCCGGCAAGCGGAGCTGATCGCCGCGCATCTGCGGGACCGTGACGTGGTGGCGATCGTCGCCTCGCCCCTGCTGCGGGCGCAACAGACCGCCGGGCCGATCGGCGCCCAGCACGGCCTGGACCTGGTCACCGACGAGGGGTTGATCGAGGCGGCCAACGTGTTCGAAGGAGCCCGGTTCTCGGTCGGTGACGGGGCGCTACGTAACCCTCGGCACTGGCCCAAGCTGCGCAATCCGTTCCGGCCGTCCTGGGGTGAGCCCTACCGCGAGATCGCGGGCCGGATGCTGGCCGCGGTGCACCGGGCCCGGGAGCTGGCGGGTGGTCACGAGGCGGTCTGCGTTTCCCACCAGCTACCGATCTGGACAGTGCGCCGGTTTCTGGCCGGCCAGCGGCTCTGGCACGATCCGCGGCGCAGGCAGTGTTCTCTGGCCTCGCTGACCAGCCTGGTGTTCGCCGGTGACGCGCTGACCGAGGTGATCTACACCGAGCCCGTCGGCCTGTCCGACCCGAAGGTGACCGGGGCATGAGAGCTGCCGCGCTGCTTCGTCTCGTCCCGCTTCTGGTGGCGGTGCGGGTGCTGGTCGTTCCGCTGCTGGCCGTCTTGCTGCTGGCGGGGCTGGCCGGATGCGCGACCGGAACCGACGTGGTCGCCCGCGGTGGCACCTTCGAGTTCGTCACCCCAGGCGGTAAGACCGACATCTTCTACGACCCCCCCGCCGAGCGCGGTACGGTCGGCGAACTCTCCGGGGACAACCTCACAGAGCCGGGCAAGACAGTCTCGCTGGACGACTATCGCGGCCAGGTCGTGGTGCTCAACGTCTGGGGTTCCTGGTGCGGCCCGTGCCGCTCCGAGGCCGACGACCTGGTACAAGTCGCCGAGCTGACGGCGGCCCAGCGCGTCCAGTTCATCGGCATCGACGTGCGGGACAGCCGCCAGGCAGGCGCCGACTTCGCCCGCGACTTCGGCCTGACCTACCCCTCAATCTACGACCCCCCTGGCCGCACCCTGTTCGCCCTGCGCGGCGCCCCCCGCGCAGTAGTACCCCTCACTGTGGTCCTGGACCGCCACCACCGGGTAGCCGCAGTCTTCCTCCGCGAACTCCTC
>JBQTGW010000017.1:0-4616 GCA_052390495.1 Pseudonocardiales bacterium | reverse complement strand
CGGCGACGCGGGCGGCTGCGGCTGACACCCCCGAGCGGCCGGTCTGCGGGTGGTTACTGGCCGGTCAGGCTCCTACAGTGAGGGAGTCATCGGCCAGAGGAGCGTACCCCGTGAACCGGTTCGAGTTCCTCGTCTCGACGTTCGGCGCGGGCGCTGGTTCCCTCCTGGGCTCGGCGGCACCCGCCGAAGCGTCCCGGCTCGGGCCCGAGGACGTGGTGAGCTGGCAGCGCACCCTGTCCCGGCTCTACGACTTGGATGAGCAGTACGGCGGCGCCGTGGTTTACGATCTGGCGCTGCGTGCACTGCGGCAACTGGACCGGCTGCTGCACCGGGCCGGCTACGACTCGTCGACTGGCGAGGAGTTGCAGACCATTCTCGGTGAGTTGAGCAGCGAGGCTGGTTGGCTGGCCTTTGACGCCGGGCGGCAGGGCGAGGCCCGGCACTGGTGGCTGGAAGCCTCACATGTCGCGCGGCTCGTCGATGACGATCGGCTGTTCGTCGATGCTCTGCGCTTCTTGTCACGGCAGGCCACCGAGCTGGGCTGGCCACGTGCGGGGGTCGACATCGCGCAGGCCGCGCTGCAGGTGGCGACGCCGTGGGGCACGCCCCGGTTGCGGTCCCAACTGCTGTCTTGGGAGGCATTCGGGCACTCTCGAGTGGGTGATGCGTCGGCCACCTGGCGCGTGCTGCACCAGGCTGGCGCTCTGCTTGGCGCCGGTCCCCGTGATGATGATCCGCCCTGGCTCTACTCCTGGGACGAGGCGCAGCTCGCCTGCGTGGAGATGCGCGCGGCGCTGGCCCTGGGAGAGCTGCCACTCGCGGAGCGCTGTAGCCGCACCGCTCTCGCCGCGGTCCGGCCAGAGTATTCACGCGGCCGGGCACTGTATCTGGTGTATCGCGCCGAGGTGCTGATCGCGCAGCGGAACATCGAGGAAGCCGTCGTCACAGCCGCGCAGGCTGTGGAGGGCGCCAGCGATGTGAGCTCCGCCCGGATCGACGCGCTTATCAGGCGGGTACGCGCGGAACTGGCCCGCTACTCGGGCCAGCCGAAGGTCGCCGAGTTCCTGGACTGGTCCGGCCAGATCATGACCACGAAAACGAACGGATCCGCAGTCTGACCGGCGCTGAGAACCCGCAAGTCAGCAGTTTTTTCCGGATTTTCGAGCTCTCCGGATTCTGTCAGTACTGCCAGTCCGGCAGCATGTGGGGGTATCCGTAGTTGCGTTCGCCCAGTGGCACACCGAGAACGTTGATGAATTCGTGTAGCCGGGCGGTGGCTTCTTTCTCGTTCTCGGCGTCGCCTTTGAATTCGAATTCGACGAACGAGCCCAGACCTTCGACCGTGTCGAAGGCGACCTCGATGTCCGTCAGCAGCCACGCCTCGCGTCGCTTGTCGACCGTCACGATAGGCTTGAAGTTCAACGCCTCCAGCAGAAGCCTTACGGCTTCAGTTCGACCTCGGTGTACTTCATGTGGTGACCTTTCGTTGTGAGTGAGCGGCGCGCAGCGCCGTCAGCTGGGAAGGCGCAGGGCGACGGTCGTCGCCAGCGGGGAGTGATCGGACAGTCCGCCGATGCGCGGACCGTGCAGATACCGGCAGTCGACGAGCTGCCATTGGTGATCCGCAGAGAGGAACGTGTGGTCGAATCGGTAGCCGGTGCCGGCACGGCCGTACCAACTGTGCTCGATGTCGTGTGGGTGCAAGGTCCGGAACGCGTCGACTAAGTCGGCATCGGCAAAGGACCGGTAGAAGCCGTACTCCCAGTCAGATTGTCACCGAGTTGTTCGCTAATCGCTTCGTGCACCAGTTCTGAATCGGTCAGCGGAACCGTCCAGAGCTCGACGGTGACGGCCGGAATAACGCCGGTGAGGCGCGAGATAACGTACAACAGCCGATCACGAGGGGAAACCGGTGACTCGGTCGTCGAGACTCCACAAATGGTCGAGATAAGCCCGGCGACGGGCACGGCGATGATCTGGACGCCATTACGGTTTCACTGAGCAGTCGGGTTTGAGGCGAGGTCCTCCCGCCGTCACGTTGTTTCTCGCCAATCTCAGGTCACTCCTTGTCGACCCGGACTTGTCGAGTGGTCGGTTGTGAGCGGTAAGGTCTCGCGTACCGTTCGTGACTATTGATGCCGCGAAGCGGGGCAGAAGTCGATGGTATGGATGCGGACTGTGACAGGTGTCTGCATCCCGACAGGGGAAGGAGACCCGTGGCACAGACTCCGCGGGAGTTGACGCCGTATGCCTCGCTGCGGCATTTCTTCGGTGCCGAGCTGCGGCAGTGGCGTCTGCGGGCGGGCTTGTCGCATGACCGGCTCGGCGCGCAGATCAACTTTTCGGGTGACTTGATCGGCAAGGTGGAGAAGGCTGAACGAGCGCCGACCTCGGCCCTGGCCAAGGCATGCGATGAGGCTCTGGATACCGGCGGGGTGCTAGCTCGCCTGGTCGGCCTGGTCGAGGCCCTCGACCAACAGGAGTCGGCGACGCGAGCAGCGGCTGAGGCCCCCGAGCGGCCTGCCTGCGGGTGGTTACTGGCCGGTCGCGCCTCTACAGTGGGGGAGTCATCGGCGAGAGGAGCAGGCCCCGTGAACCGGTTCCAGTTCCTTACCTCGACATTCGGCGTGGGCGCCGGTTCCCTCCTCGGTTCACCGGAGTCTGCTGAGCCAACCCGGCTTGGACAGGATGATGTGGTGAGCTGGCAGCGCACCCTGTCCCGGCTTTACGAACTGGACGCCCAGTATGGCGGGGGCGGGGTGTATGAGCTGGCGCTGCAATCGCGGCGACGGCTGCGTCGGTTGCTTCGCCGGGCCAGCTACGGTCCATCCACCGGCGAGGCACTGGATATCATCGCTGGTGAGCTGACTAAGTACGCGGGTTGGCTCGCTTTCGACGCTGGGCGACAAGCTGAAGCCCGATACTGGTGGCTCGAAGCATCACACACCGCGCGATTGGTTGATGATGACCGGCTGCTTGTCGGTGCTCTGAGGTTGATGTCCCAGCAGGCCGTGGATCTGGACCAGGTACGGGAGGCGACAGATCTGGCGCAGGCCGCGCAACAGGCGGCCAAACCATGGGGCACACCCCGGCTGCGCTCCAATCTGCTGGTCCGCGAGGCGCTCGGCCATGCCCGAGCTGGCGACAAGCAGGCCACCCAGCAGTTGTTCCATCAGGCTGAGGCCCTGCTTGGCGCTGGCCCGCGTGACGACGACCCGCCATGGCTCCACTTCTGGGACGAGGCGGATTTCGCCTGCTGTGAAATGTGCGCAGCCCTGGCGCTGGGCGAGTTTCCACGCGCGGAACGCTGCAGCCGCACCGCCCTTGCTGCGGTCCGGCCAGAGTACCCACGCAACCGCGTCTCCTACCTGGTGTACCGCGCCGAGGTACTGGTCAAGCAAAGAGCCATTGAGGAAGCCGTTTGGACGGCCACGCAGGCTGTGGAGGGCGCGAGCGAGGTCAGCTCCGTTCGGATCGATACGCGCATCGGTCGGGTGCGCGCGGAACTGGCCCGGTATTCGGGCCAGTCGAAGGTCGCCGAGTTCCTGGACTGGTCCGGCCAGGTCATGGCGACGAAAGCGAACGGGTCCGCAGTCTGACCAGCGCTGAGAACGCGGGGGTCTTGGCGCGCTGCGGTCAGTGTTCGCGGCCGAGAAGGATGTGCGGGTAGCCCCGGTTGATGCGCTCACCTAGTTCCACGTGCAGGGATTCGATGATGATCTCCCGCCAGCGTTCGTCGGTGTGGGTGCGCCGCTCACGACGCGGTCCACACGGAAGATGTTGGGTTGGCGGCGGCGGTCGACCCGCTGATTGAGCGGATCATCACTGAGCGCGGGAACGCCCTGCTTTCACTCACCCTGGCCAAACCAATCCGGGTGGAGTTCTTGCCGCTCGGCCGGTTCGTCACGTTCGATCGGTCGGTGGCGCTGTCGGCGGTTCCCGGGGCGACGCCGGAGCACCTGACTGTTCCCTAGCCGCCCTGGAGGGCAGGATCGCCTTGATGCGTTGATGCGCGGAGCCAGGTGGCGGTGCGGATGCACTGGAGTGCTCGGGTAGGGCCGACAGTCCAGGACCGCTCCTGCGGGAGCTGAGATCAGGCGGCCGACCGCACCGTCGGCGGTGGGAGCATCGCCAGGAAGTCGTGGGGCAGCGTGCGGCTCGCGTTCCAGTACTCGAGACCGACGATCTTGCCGGTCTCCGGGTCGATTTCACGCAGCCCCGGTTCGACCTCCTCCGCGACGACGGTCGCCGGGTCGTAACCCTCGAACCGAAGCCAGGCGATGTCGATGTCGCGGTCGTAGTGACCGTCGATCCTCATGCGGCAAGGTTACCGCTTTCGCCACACGGTGACGACGCGCGCCGCGGATCGATCGCCCTGGTCGGGATGTTGATAGACGATGACGAGACGTCCGGCGTTGATCCGCCAGGCAGCCGCGCCCGGGTTCTGCCGCCGGACGTGGTCGTACTCGAGGATCGCTCGCTCGATCTCGGCGCGGTCGATACCGAGGATCTCCACCTTGGCCAGTGCATGGGCGGTCCACCGCACCAGGTAGGGATTGCCAGGCATCGACGAAGCCTGCCTCATCGTGTTGCTGCGCTCGAATGTGGGCGGGCGG
>JBQTGW010000016.1:0-2221 GCA_052390495.1 Pseudonocardiales bacterium | reverse complement strand
TTATCTGACATAATGTAGATTATCGGATCACCAGGACACCGAGGATCTCCACGACGTGCTGCGCAACGCCCGGAATACCACGGATACCTGAGCCCGGTTCTTGGGCGGACGGGTCACGGTGTCGTCAGGTGTCGGTGTTGAGCGTCCAGCGGCGCTCGCCGTCGGGCTGGTCGAGCCAGAGGGTGTGGGTGTCAGGAGTGACTGTGAGCCCCAAGCGCTCCCAGGCGGGCCGGTCAGCTCCCGTCCATTGTGCATAGGCCCATTCGACGTCGGACCACAGGGGTGTGTCGCCGGCCTCGGTGACCGTGCCGTCGGTCAGACTCGCTCGCACCCAGGAGCCATCGGGAGCGGTGAGGGTCGTCGCGACCGGTCTCCTGGTGTCAGGGTCGAGGTCGTAGCCGATCGATATGCCCGTGGGTAGTCGGAATTGCGCGAGGAACCATGCCATCTTGGCCTCGTTCCATGGATCGGCAGGCACGTCGGTGGACCGGCTGCGTCCACCTGGGATTCGCGCCGCGCGAGCGCGGGGTTCGGGCGTTGGGCCGGAGCGCATAGCCATGAACGCGGCCCACCGGGTGGTGAAGGTGCCTTCCAGTCGGTCGCCGACTCGGTGTAGGTGCACCAGGTTTCCGGCGCTGTTCGCGAGCTTGAAGTCGACCAGGATCGTGCCGCCGGGCGCGAGTTGTTCGGCCCATTCCCACGGCACGGCCGGTACCGAGCAGGTCACGATGATCCGATCGAACGGCGCGTACTGGACAAGGCCGTGCACTCCGTCGCCGACCATGAGGGTGGGGTGGAGACCCGCGGTGTGGAGCCGCCGACGTGCCAGGTCGACCAGATCGTCACCGACATCTATGGAGAACACCCGGTCGCCGCCGAGACGGTGTGCCAGCAGTGCGGCGTTGTAGCCACTTCCGGTCCCGATTTCCAGGACGCGATGTCCGTCGTGCACGTCAAGGATCTCCAACATCCGTACCATAAGGTCGGGCTTGGTGCTGGAGGAGATCGGAAGACGGTGCACACCGACGGTTTCCAGGGCGGTCACCAACGTCTCCGGCGAGTACACCCGTTCCAACGCGGTGGCGGTCTCGAATTCGATCCAGCTCCCGGTGTTGTCCTGTTGGTAAGCGCGGGGCACGATCAGGTGCCGGGGCACCGCTGATACCGCCGCGTGCCAATGCGGCGAACGAAGGTCACCGTTGGCTTGCAGGGTATCGGCGAGTCGGCGGGCGTGGGTGGTCCAGCCGGTATCCAGCGTCGAGGTCACTGTGTCCCCTTGGCGAGTAGGTCGGCGAACTGGGCGGTCAGTTGATTTCCAGAAACGAGAAGGTGCCGTCGCGTCCAAGGGCAAAATCCAACGGTCTTGCCGCTGCTGGCGAACTCGCGCACTGTGTCCGGCTCGTTGGTGATGACGGGTGCTTGGTCCGGTGTCGCTTTGACACCGGGCGGGCATCCCTACGGCAGCTTGGGTTCGATGAGCGCGGCAGCCTGATCGGCGACCTTGCAGGCCGTCGGTGTGTCGTTCAGGTACAGAGCCAGGACGCTGACGTTCGCACTGTCCCCGACCGCGAAGATGACGTCGCAGTATCCCGGCCCGCTGGTTTCCAGGGCACGTTTGGCTTGGTGACGGCCGATCGTGACGTCGGTAACACTGGACGCGTCGGTGAGCACGAGTTCGTTGATACTGCGGTCCTCGTTGATGGTGGTGGAAATACCGCCCGCTACCCCTTTCCAGTCACAGCGGCGCAAGCCGAGGATCTCGTCGGCGGGTTCCGGCGGAGATAGGCCCAGCGAGCTGGCCTCCCGGACGGTGAGCAGGTCACACGCCTCGATAGCGGCCAGACCGGTCGGCTGCGTGGTGCCCGGTGGAGGCGAGGTCTTGGCAGGCGGCGGCACCGACGTACCCGGCTCGACGCCCGGGACGCTCGCCTCCGGTACCGAGCAGCCAGCCACAGCGAACACGAGAGCCAGCGGCGCGATGCGGGTGCGGACGCTCATGACTGGCCCATCCCCCTCGGCTGACCCATCCCCCTGAAGCCCTGCTCGGCTTGTGCTTCGATCTGCTCGTAGTTGCGCATGCCGATCTCCAAGGCTTGGTGCGCTTCGTCGAGCGCCTCGGCGAAGCGCTGAAGCACGTACTCCAGTGACTGGTGATCCCCAGCGGCCACCTCAGCGTCAAGCTCCGAGATCCGCTTCGCCTCGGGCAGATCACCCAGCATCG
>JBQTGW010000015.1:0-15441 GCA_052390495.1 Pseudonocardiales bacterium | reverse complement strand
ACTGGACGCCATCGCCGCCCGGTTGAACGGCCGTCCACGCCAGACGCTAAACTGGATGACACCCGCCGAGAAACTCGATGAATTCCTGCTCAAGCAGGATGGTGCACTGACCGGTTGATTCCAAGCTGTCCTGACTGGCTTGGCCGTCCTACACGCTGCCGAAGCCCACGCAATGCTCGGGCAACGAGCCGAGTGTGAACGCGCGCTCAGCGAAGCTGACAGGTACTTCGATCGGATCGGCGTGACCGACGTGGCGCTTGATCTCTTCTCACCCACCCAGCCCGGCCGACTGGCCGGTTCCTGTTATCTGTTCCTAGGCAAGGCCAAGCAAGCACAGCCGATCCTGGAGGCCACGGCACGAGAGCTGAACGACGGCTCGAAGTCTCAGGCCATCGTGCTCGGTAACCTGAGCTTGGCCTACCTACGTCAGGGCAAGCTGGATGAGGCCGCCGCGGTGCTGCACCAGGCCATCGACGTAATTGAGCTGACCTGGGGTGGCGGTGGGCTTAACATCGTGTTCGGCGCTTGCTGTGAGCTCCAGCCCTGGCGACAGGTGGCAGCGGTCCAGGACGTGTACGACCGGGTCATGGCCCTAATGGCAGCCTGAGGAGCACCGAGTGACGGATGTGGACCAAGCCAAGCAGGCCATACGTGAGCGCGTGTGGTCGCTACTGGAGCGTGAACAGGCAGCTCCGCCTGGTGTGCATGGCCGTATTCCCTCGTTCTTCGGCGCGGACGCCGCTGCTGACCGGCTCGCGACCCTCCCGGTCTGGCAGGCCGCACGAGTCGTCAAAGCCGTCCCGGATACCGCGCAGCAACCCGTCCGTGCCTATGCACTGCGCGAGGGCAAGCTCGTCTACATGGCGGTGCCCAAGCTAGCCGACAAGTTGCCGTTCTACGTCCTCGACCCCGCCGGCTTGCCGGTACCACCCGAGGAAGCTGCCGCGAAGGACGTGGCAGCGCGGGTAGCCCCCAAGGTTAGTGTCGAGCGGATGCAACCGGTCGACTTAATTATCTGTGGCAGCGTGGCCGTGAATCGACGCGGTGTTCGTCTTGGCAAGGGAGCGGGATACTCAGATATCGAGGTTGCCTTGCTGCAGGAAGCGGGCCTGATCGGATTAAACACGACCATCGTGACGACGGTGCACTCTCTGCAAATCGTTGAGGACGAGTTACCCGAGACCGAGCATGACTTCAGTGTGGACGTCATCGTCACACCAGATGAGGTCATTACATGCGACACGCCACGCCGACCACACGGTCTCATCTGGACCGACCTGAGCCCCGAGAAGATTGCTGTAATTCCTGTGCTGTCGGAGCGTCGGGGTCGTTAGAATGAGACTGTAGCTGGGTTTGCGCCGACAGGCACGCTTTCCGCCTTTCGCTTCTTACTTGCCGTTCATCTGAATACATCCGGTGCCGCCATTGACAAATAGCCCACATTCCGTCACCCATAATGCATGGGGTAATAGCTACTCTCTCGAAATTGCACCGTTCACCTACATCCAGGTCGAACCCGCCTGCTTGCGGAGTAGGGCTCTTAGTACTACAGCGGCACTTCCACATAGTGGGAAGCCTTCGTCCCCCCTGGACCGCCATCCGAACCCCCCCGATCGTGATCATCCGAGGCGGGTGACAACGCTGTGTGCGCCGAGTTTGACAGGAGAGCTGCCCGAGTGGCGCCGGGCAGCTCTCCTGTCAAACTCGGCGACACCAGAGCTTCGCGATCACCCATCGTCCGGCCCGAATCACGGTCACGCTGATACGGAGACGGGTGAGCCGCGCGGCCCCGGTGGTCACTCAATGTGAAAGTGCGGCTGTAGTGTTAGCCGTGGAGGTGAGCGTTGCGAAAGGTCGAAAGGTCGGTATCTAAACCGAGCTTGCTGTAACTCTGGGTAGCAGCCTGTGGGTGACCTGCGGTTGATGACTTTATCGTGATCAATTTGTAGTCACTAATACTACTAGCCTTTCGATGATCGTTATGGTTGGATGCTGGCATGGATCGCAGAAATGGTGCCATGCATGTGGACACTTCCCGGAGGCGTCACCGTGCCGCGGACGGTACGGAGCGGGAGTATCGGCGGCATCTGTTGCGGCGTTCTTATCGAGACTCGCGGGGGCGTCCGCGGAAGGAGACATTGGCGAATCTATCGGCGTTGCCGGATGAAGCTATTACCGCAATTCGGGCGGTGCTGTCTGGTTCGGTCCTGGTCGGGGCTGAGAGTGTTTTCGAGGTGGAGCGTTCCCTGCCTCATGGGGATGTCGCCGCGGTGCACGCTATGGCATCTGAGCTGGGAGTGAAGGAGTTGCTCGGCCCGGATTGCCGGGAACGTGACCTGGCTTATGCTCTGATTGTCTCCCGGGTGGTACGGCCAAAATCGAAGTTGTCGACCAGCCGGTGGTGGGGTGACACGACGCTGGGTGTTGATCTCGGCGTGGTGGAGGCGAGCACTGATGAGGTGTATGCGGCGATGGATTGGCTGCTGGGACGCCAGGATCGTATTGAGGCGGCGCTGGCGAAGCGGCATCTAGCCCCGGGCGGAATGGCGATGTTTGATCTGTCGTCGTCGTGGGTGGAGGGCCGGTGCTGCGAATTAGCCGCTTTCGGGTATTCCCGCGATCGCAAGCGCGGCAGCAGGCAGGTCGAGTATGGGCTTCTCACCGACCGGGTCGGACGCCCGGTCGGGATCCGGGTTTTCCCTGGTAATACTTCCGATACGAAATCGTTCACCGAAGCGGTGCGTATGGTGCGTGATAAATCCGGCCTGGACCGGCTCACGATGGTCGGTGATCGTGGGATGATCACCTCGGCGCGGATCAAGGAGCTGCGGGCGCTGCCCGGCATGGAATGGATCACGGCGTTGCGGGCGCCCGCGATCGCGGCGCTGGCCAGCGACGACGGGCCGCTGCAGATGTCACTGTTTGACACCCAGAACTTCGCTGAGATCGTTCATCCTGATTATGTGGGGGAACGCCTGCTCTGCTGCCGGAATCCCGCACTGGCAGAAGAACGTACACGGAAACGTGAAGCGCTGCTGGCCGCCACCGCCCAGGAGCTCGGCAAGATCACCGATCGGGTGTCGTCTGGGACGCTGTCGGGAAAAGACGCTATCGGTATCGCGGTCGGCAAGGTCGTCAACAAGTACAAGGTGGGTAAACACATCACACTCGACATCAGCGACACCGGGTTCCGTTTCAGTCGCGACGAAGAAAAGATACGGGCCGAATCAGCGCTGGATGGAATCTATGTGATCCGGACCGGCGTGGACGCCAACACCCTGAGCGGGTCTGACGTCGTCGCCGCGTACAAAAGCCTCGCCCATGTGGAACGTGACTTCCGTATCATCAAAATCGACGACCTCGATCTGCGGCCCATCTATCATTATCTAAGCGATCGGGTCCGTGCTCACATCTTCTTGTGCATGCTCGCCGCCTACATCGTGTGGCATCTGCGTGAGAAGCTGGCACCACTCACCTTCACCGATGAACACATCCCCCAACGCTCTGACCCGGTGACCCGCGCCCAGCGCTCAGCTACCGCCAAAAATAAAGACACAAAAAACACACGCCGGACCCGGATGCCTTGGCGGTACGCAGCTTCCAGGACCTACTCGCTCACCTCAGGACCCTCAACCGGGAAATCATCAACTTCGCTGGCCGGCGCCTGGAGAAGCTCACCACTCCCACGCCGGCACAGCACCGAGTCTTCGAGCTGATCGGCGTCCCCATCCCCCTCAACCTGGCGGGATCGTAGTCACTAACTACGACTGGCTTCAGCGAAAATCCCTGCTCAGCGAGGACCCACTCCATCAAGATCAAGTAAGTTCGGTCTAAATTGCTCACCGGGTGAGTGTTACAGCACCGATAAGCGTCTTTGATCACTGCGGTGGAGGGTTGGGTGGGTTGGCTACGGTGGGGGGCGTACGCCGTGGATCTGATGTCAGGCGGGGGTGCTGGTCGTATGGTCGGGGCATGTCGACCGTCGGCCTGCGGGGGACTCGCGAGGCTGCCCTGGTGGTCGGCCTGGTCGCGTTCTTCGTGTTGGGCACGCTGGGCGCCCAACAACGCCAGGTACCGCCGCGGGTGCCGCTGGACGCGCTGGGATATCTGCTGCTGACGGCGAGTGTGGTGATGTTGCCGGGACGGCACCGTTGGCCGTGGTCGGTGCTCGGCGCGACGCTGGTGATGATCGCGACGTATCTCGCTGTCGGCTACGCCTATGGACCGATCTTCCTGGCCGCGTCGGTTGCGATCTACGCGGTGGCCGGCCGGGCGTCGCTGCGCGGCGGTTTCGGGGCGGCCCTGCTGGGCACCGCCGTTCTGGCGATGTGACGACTGCGCCAAAAACGGCCACCCACCCCCGCGCCACCAGGCCCCGCCACCTGAAACCCCGCGCCCGCAAGGTGTGGCTGACCGCCCATATCGCTTCCTCCGTCGGCTGGCTCGGCGCCGCCTACACGATGCTCGTGCTCGGCACCACCGCGCTGATCAGCGACCGGACCGGGTTCCGGGTCGCGCTGTATGAGGTCATGCACCTGTTCGACCGCGCGGTGAACATCCCGCTGGCGGCAATCATGCTGATCACCGGGCTGGTAGGGGCGCTGGGCACGCCGTGGCGGTTGGTGAAGCACTGGTGGGTGCTGGGCAAGCTGATACTCAGCGTGACAGCGCTGGTGGTGACCCCGCCGCTGTCGGTGCCCCGGCTCATATTCATGATCGAAACACTGCCCACCGGAGCCACCACCGGCTCGACCGCAGGGCAAATCGTGACCATCTCGGTGTGCACCGTGCTGACCCTCACCACCGTGACCACCATCTCGGTGTTCAAACCCTGGGGCCACACCCGCTGGGCCCAGCGAGCAGCAGCGGCCAGAACTCGTAGGTACGCGCGACGATGATGGTGTCGGAGAAGACTCCCACTACCCTGCGATACGTACGGCGGCCGTGCGAGCTGGTGTTACGGCTTGGACCTGGCGACACGGCATCCGCTGTGGCGCAACATCATGCGCGAGTACTCGGAGGAGTTCCTCGGCAATCCGGAGCACGACGGAGGCGGCTCCCGGTCGATCGACTACGTGGAGGAGGAGCCGTTCCGTTCGTTCGAACGAGCACGGGCCGAGGGGCGATTCCGGATCTGGCATTACGGTCTGGGGATCGAACCCCTTGAGCTGGGCGCTGTTGGGCCCGGGTCACACTGACGGCGTGACCGTCAAACTCGGGATCTCGCTGTCCGACGAGACCCATACCCCTATCGCGGCAGCGGCGTCCTCACCGAATTATAGCGAGTGCTTGTCGGGGCCGTAGTCGAGCCGGCGCCAGCCGCTGTCCGTTAGCGATAGCCACCATGGTCCAGCGGGATTCTTGGTGATGAACCGCTCCACCGATTGCCAGTGCTTGGTGAGACGGACCAGCTGATCCCATGCGGTGCGATGGCCCACGCCTTTGACGTTGACGACCATGAGCCCGTGTTCGAGGGCCAAGGATGCCTCGTAATGTCGGGTCCGCATGTGGTGATCGTTCGTGATCGCCACCCAGCCATGCTCAGCCGCGACCGGTATCCAATGCTTGTCAAGGGACCGGCGTGGGATGAGGTCGGAGATGAGTGGATCGCCGACATAGGCGACGTCATCGCGCAGCTGCTGCATGACCTTGCCGACGGCAAGGGTATTCTCGTCGACGATAAACCGCAGTTGACCGAGCTCCATGAATGGCTCAGGAAGCGAGGTTGTGGGTCACTGTGAAGTCGACAGCTTGCTGCACCTGGTCCTCAGCCAGCTCGTACCAATCAGCCACCTTGGACACCGGGTCACCGTCCAGCACCATCCCAGCCAGGGTGGCGATGTGAATGTTGTGCCCCGCCACGGTAGGTCGGCCGCTGCGCAACAGCGGGTTCAGCTTGACGTCCGGGTAGCGCGGATCGATGGTCACCTCAATCGCCACGTGGTCGTCATCTTGGCCGGTTGCGTCCGGATCAGGTCCGTAGGTGGTGGCCTGGAAGAAACGGTCGGTGCGGGGCGAGAGCGCGTACTGGCCGGTGTCGACAACCATCCACACCTGGCTGTCGAGCCCGGTCTCCTCCTGAACACGTGCCAGCACCTGGCGGTCTTCCACTGTGACGAACGGCCGCGAGTAGGCCAGCGGGTAACGGCGGTGGTAGTACTCCCGGAGCGTTGTGGCGACGCGCCGCATTCGGATGATCTTGATCTCGTTGACGTCCCGATATTCGCTCAGCAACCGAGTCTCGATGAACTCGCCCCAGGTGACCCACGTGGCATCGGTGGGTTGTTCGCGCACGATCGGGTCGTAGTTCCGCCCGTGGCGGCGGTAGCCGTTGATCCAGCGTTTTGCGGTGTCGGGGTTCAGCCCCAAGAGCCGGTCCACCTCTCGATAGGTGTAAACCGGGCGCTCCAGCAGAGACACGATCTTGCCCACGTGCACACCATCGCACAGAAATGCACAGGAACGTACTACGGCGTGCCGGGGCCGACGAGTGAGTGGTCGGAACTCTTCAGGGGTCAGGGCTTCTGGTCGGGTTCTTCGGTGTCGAGGGCTGCTAAGCGAGCGCGCACCTCGGCGGCGTGGGGGTCGTCGAGTTCCTCGAAGATGGTCAGCGCCTGGTGCCAGGACGCGCGGGCTGCTGCCAGCTGGCCGGTGTCGCGCAAGACCTCGCCAAGGCGATACAGGGTCGGGCCTTCGCCCCAGCGATCGTTGATCTCGCGGTAGACAAGGAGGGCCTGCCGATAGTGGTCGAGGGCTTCCTCGAACCGTCCCAGGTGCCGATAGGCGCTGGCCATGCTGCGCAAGGTCCGGCCTTCGCCCCAGCGGTCGCCGATCCCGCGGCGGACGGTGAGGGCTTGGCGGTAGTGATCGAATGCTTCGTCGAACCGCCCCTGCTCCCGGTACGTGGAACCAAGGCCGTGCAGGGCCCAGGCTTCACCCCATGGCCAGCTCAATTCACGGCCTCGGGCCACGGCCTGCTGGTAGTGGTCGCGGGCTTCCTCGAACCGCCCCAGGCCCTGGTAGGCGACCCCGAAGTTGTACAGGGTCCAGCCTTCGCCCCAGCGGTCGTGGATCTCATGCCAGGCGACCAGTGCTTGGCGCAGGTAATCCAGGGCTTTCTCGAACCGCCCGTGGCCCCGGTAGGCCGCACCGAGGTTGTTCGCGATCCAGGCTTCACCGCGCCGGTCGCGCAGGCGGCGGGCCGCGGCCAGGCCGGTCTCGTGAGTAGCGATCCAGTCGGCCCAGTGGCCGTGCAGGATGAAGAAACCCCACAAGACAGCCGGGAGCTTCCAGGCGACGACGTGCCGGCCGCAGTCCGCGGCGTGGCGGGTGGCGGCCACCAGATTGGCACATTCGGCCTCGCACCAGTCCAGTGCCTGGCGGTAGGTGGTGAAGGTCAGCGGCAGGCAATCCGGTTCCGGAGGATCGAGTGGGACATTGGGCCAGAGTGGGGTGAGGATGCGTCCGGCGGCATCCGCGGTGTGCAGATACCAGGCCAGCATGCGGCACACAGCGATGTCCCGGTCGTGGTCGGTCTCCTCGGCAGCGGCGCGGTCGGCCGCATAGACGCGCAACAGGTCGTGGCATCTGAACCGGTCACGCCCGATCTCCTCCAGCAGGTGCACGCCGGTCAGAATGTGCAGCAGCCGCCGAGTCCGGGAAAGGGTGGTGCCGGCGAGCGCGGCGGCGGCCGGGATGCTGATGTCGGGGCCTGCGTGCAGGCCCAGCAGCCGGAACAGCCGAGCGGTCTCCGCCGACAGGGCGCGGTAGGACCAGAAGAACACGGAACGCACGGCCGTCGCCTCGTCGTCATCAACGACGAGCGCGTCCAAGCGGTCGCGTTCATCGGTGAGTTCGCCGGCCAGATCAGCGAGCGTGAGGTGGGGGTGGCTGGTCACCCGTTCCGCGGCGATCCGGAGCGCTAGTGGCAGACAGCCGCACTGCTGGGCGAGCTCGACCGCCACGCCGGATTCGGCCTCGACGCGGGCCGCCCCGATGATCTGCCGCAGCAGCAGGATCGCCTCGGCCAGGGGCAGTGGCCCAAGGCTGACCGGCTGGGCACCGTCGCGGGCGTTGAGCCCGGCCAGACGGCTGCGGCTGGTCACCACCACCAGACAGCCCGGCGATCCCGGCAGCAGCGGGCGCACCTGCTCGGTGGAATCGGCATTGTCCAACACCACCAAGACCCGCCGCCGGTCCAGCAGCGATCGGTATAACCCTTCTCGCTCCTCCAGCGGGGCGGGAATCCGCTCGGCGGGCACGTCGAGGGCATGCAGGAACCCGTCCAGAGCCTGCGCCGGGGTCACCGGCGGGCCGGGATGGTAACCACGCAGGTTGACGTACAACTGCCCGTCGGGGAACTTGTCCCGGACCTGGTGTGCCCAACGCAGCGCCAGCGCGGTCTTTCCCACCCCAGGAGGGCCGGAGACCGCGAAAATCGCCACCGCCGTCGGCTCCTCACCTGTGACGGCAAGGAGATGATCGAGCTCGGCCAGCTCCGTCACCCGACCGGTGAAGCCGTTCACATCGGCCGGCAGCTGCGCCGCTATCGGCCGGGTCCGCTCCGCCGACCTGGGCGAGTCATCCTGCCGGTTAAGGCGGCTGAACTCATTCCACACCCTCATGAGCACATCGTGTCGCTGTCGCCAGGCACCGATCGCGCGTTCGTCACCACGGGTACACGCCCGGACCAGGGGTTCCACGAGCCTGTCCCAGTCAGGTGGTCTGCTGATCCGCCCACCCAAGATCTCGTACAGCTGCGCCCGGCCGTAATCCAACTGGCGGGCCAGCGTTGCGGGGCTGAGGCCGGACCGCTGCTGCAGCCGCTTCAACTCAGCACAGAAGTCCGCAACCGAACCCTCACTTCCTTTTCTTGCCACGGAAGTCCCCCAAGGTGCCCGGTGCCGCCCGATTTACAAGCCCTATACATCTTCAGACGTAGACCGCTACGCGCCGGTTCCGGACTTTCCCGGGCGTTGCAAAGTGCTCGGCGGCGCAGCTCAGGCGTAGACGGCGGAGAGGGCTGGGTAGTAGTCGTTCCAGTCGGGCATGGGGGTGTCGGTCAGCGACGCGGCGAGGCGGTCGAGGTACCAGTGCCAGCCCGGGCCGACGTCGGTCATCTGCATCTCCGGTGGGATGGCCTGTTCGAAGAGCAGGGTCGTCGCACCGCCCTCCGCTGCCAGGGTCAGCGCGATCCGCCAGGAGCTGATCCCGTGCTCCGGGACGTCGACCACGAGCCGGCGCGGTGATTCGCACTCGATGATGTGCACAGTTGACGGCTCGCCGCCGGCGTCCTCCTCGGCGATCATCGTCAGGGCCACGGTACCCCCGACGACTCCGACCCCCTGGTAGGAACCGAACCACCGCACGAGCCGGTCGGAGTCGGTCACCGCGGCCCACACGTCCTCGATCGGGTAGGGGTACCGGCGGTGGAACACCAGGGTTCGCTGACCGTCGGCGTCGTAGCGGAGCTCGCCCGCTGGGCTGGTCACGTCCGCCATCACGATCTCCTGTCAACGAGACTCGGTCAGATCCAGTCTTCCGCCCAGGCGCGGCGCGCGGCCTCGTGCCGGGTTGAGGTGTGCAGTTTCGCCATCGCGGAGGAAAGGTAGTCGCGGACTGTACCCGGGGCGAGGTGCACGCTCGCCGCGATATCGGCCACCGGGCGGCCGAGGCGGGCATACCGGAGTACGTCGAGCTCCCGGCCGGTGAGCGGGCAGGTGTCCTCGGTGAGCGCGGACGCGGCGATCTCCTGGTCGACGTAGCGGGCCCCGGCGTACACGTCACGCACGATCGCCGCGAGCCGCGCCGGCTGAACGACCACTCCGCTCGCGGTCGGTGCCACGCTGGGCTGGATCGTGCTCGCCGTGCTGGTCGCCATCTCGACCTTCCAGTGGGATTCCCGCCGGTGACTACCAGCCCCAACTGCCGGGTACGCCCTTGAACGGGCCGACGACGTCGGCGGTGATCCAGCCGCCGTAGAACTCGCCCGGTTGCGGCGTCACCTGTTCCCCGTCCACGCTCACCTCGTCGAACCGCCCGGCGTACACCGCCGCGCGGTCGGTGAGCTGTGGATAACGCAGGTCCGGCTGTGGATACCACCATCCGACATCGCGCAGCAGCCCCACGCCCGGTATGTCCAGGTCGACATACCGGGCCTCCCCCTTCCACTCGCACACCGTCACCCGCGACGACGCCAGCAGCGGCACCCGGAACTCCGCCCTCGGCAGGTAGTAGCTCGGTGGATGGGACGTCTCCAGCACCCGCACCACATCATCGGTGTCCAGCACCAGCGTGCCCCCATGCACAATCCGCACCCGGCGACGCACCCGCTCCGCCCGCGGCGGCCGCGGATAATCCCACACCGACTCCTGCCCCATCTGCACCATCCGGTCAGGGTACCTGCCGCAACATCGGCACTCGTACAGAATGCGACACGATAACAACGCGGGTCCCGACGATTCACCTCTCCCACTATTTCGATACCCGACTCTCACCCAGGGTGACCATGAATCAAGGGGATACCACCACTAACGGGTCCCCAGCAGAAGACATCCGGAATTCCATAGCGAACGACTTTAGTCGGAACTGGATAGGGTTAATCCGGGAATACGAGCTTGCCCCATCCCGCCACCTCCCCGAAAGTAGATACATCGACACAGGGAAGGAACCATGTCCACCGAAGTGGGCACTCTCCCTGCCTTACAGGAAGGAATACGATCTATGGATACTGTCTAAGACTTTTCGAAGTGGAAACAAACGAGGTGCTTCTGCACCCGAGGAGGATCACAATGTCTGATATGTCGAGCATGACAGAAATCGTCGAGTAGGACGTGGAGCTCCTGCCAGCCTCTACCACACTGCAAACGATCACGTCGACTCCCTTCGGCACCATCAACGAGCCGGGCGTCGTCACTCATCCGCCTGCTCCTGCCGACCTCGCCCCGCCGTACGTGTACGACCCCGCCGGCGCCGCCGTCGGTGCCGTGCCCGCCCCCGCCGAGCTCGCCCCTGTCGCTCTCCCAGAGCCCCCTGCCACTGGTGCCTAGGGGTTATCAAATCCTGGAACGGCAAGGGCCCATACCCCGGTCACATCCCTCGGGTATGGGCCTTAGCCCTACCGCCGCACTTTCACGCTGAGTAGCCCATGACGGCGGGTGCGGCACCCCATCGCACAGCCCCGCCTCCCCCACCGAAGCAGTCATCCCCGCTGCTCCAACTTTCCCCCCACACCACGCAGCGCGGGCGGTCCCCGGGCACCGGGCGGGAGCTCTGTGCGCACCGAGCGCAACGCCAGCGTTGTGCGAGCGGCTCGGGACAGCTCTGGTGTTGCGCTCGGTGCACCCAGAGCACCGTGATCACCCCGTCGAGAGGCCGCGGTGCGCAGTGAGCTGGACCGTGCGGCAGCGGCGGGGGCGGGAGTTGTCGTCGGCTTCGGGCGCGGTAAGGCAACCAGCGACCAACATTCGCTACAAAACTGCACGGGAACTGGCCGGCTACGAGGAGGTCTTGCCCGGCGCGGCCGAACGCCTCCTCAGGATGGCCGAACGCGAACAGGAGCAGCGCATCGAGGCCGACAGGACCGCCGATGCCCTCGCAGCACAGCAGGTGGAAGCGCTGAACCCCCGGAGGGTGAGGGCGCAATCATTCCCCGGGAGACGCCTGATCCCTCCACGACAGCAGAAGAGAACCCCTCAGAGAGTGAAGGGATAGTCATGGAATTCTGAGCTGACGTGGTCAATCGAAGGGTACTGCGTCAGCCAGGAGGCTGCCCTCAACAGGCTTATTGACAAGTATATGAGATGCTGCACCGCGACTTGGGGGGAACCGCGGCGCCCGTCCGTCCGTCTTAGTGGTCGGAGGTGGGCCATGAGTGACATCGACATCGAGCTCGATCAGCTGGGGGAGTACCCGGCCACACTCACCGGCATGGCGGGACACACCAGAGAGCTCGCAGCCGAATCGACCGCGTTCACGTCGACCACCGGCCGCGAGGACAGTGCCACGGCGGCGGGGCTCGCCGAGCACCTTGACGCACTACTCGGTGACCTCGGGACCGCACTCGACCATGACGCCGGCCAGGTCAACGCGACCCGGGACACCCTGCTCGCCGTCGACCGGGCAATGAGCGACATCTTCGGGGGCCTGTGGTGACCACGTACACGGGAGCGGAAGACGTCATTCCCGGCGACCTCGATGGCCTGGACAGCGCCGTAGGCACGATATCGGCAGCCGCAGACGGTGCGTCGAGCCTGTCCGAGGATCTCCGCAAGGCGGTCGACTCGACAGCGGATTTCTGGGCCTCGCCGAGCGGCACGACGTATCGGGTCTCGGCGCAGAAACAAATCGGGTCGGCGGCCATGCTGGTCGGCCCGCTCGACACCGCCTCCCAAGCGTTCGGGACGCTGGCGCGTGAACTGCGCGGAGCGCGCAGCATCGTCGAACGCGCCCTGGCCGACTCAGTCGCGCTCGGCATGGGCCCGACCGATCTTGTCGGCAATCCCTTTGCGGTCCTGGGCTTCATGTTCCGCAACCCCCAGCACGCACCCATGGTGGCGGGCCTGCTCGGTGACATCGCGGGCGCCCGGGTCTCCGCCGGCTCGGCACACACGGCTTTCACCGCGTCGCTCAGCGGCGTCCGGGATGGGATCGGCGGTGCCGACGAACGCCTGCTCGGGTCCCGGCGCGGCCCCGATGAACGCGGTGGCCGCCGGATCGACGAAGACGAGCGCCGAGGCCGCGAACCGGGCGGGGACGGTGACGGCCACTTCGACAATGACTGGGCCGGGCTGGCCATCCTGGAACGCTACCTGCGCGGCGGGGACGACTGGACCATCACCGACGACCCCGAATGGTCTGAGTACATGAAGAACAACGGAATGCTTAGCGACCAACTGCAGGGTTGGGTGCAGACGGAGGCTCAGGAGGCGCTCGACAACTACCTCGTCACCGGTGCGGGGCGGGGTGAATTCGATGAGCGGTTCTCCGCCCAGATGGAGAATGGTGAAGGCATCGTCGGCTACCAGTATCTGCACGGGACCGAACGCAACGCGGGCCACTTCCAATTCGAAGGGAACACGGAGGTCCGCCCGCGTGGCGACGGAACCTACGAGGTGACCGTGAACAGCGGGTACACCTGGAACGATCGGATCGACCCCAACCCGCAGTACGAGACCGACACCTGGAAGAGTCGCCTGGCCGAGGTCTTCACGCTCGGGTAGGCGGACCCGTACGACATCCACCTCACCTGGCACGCTCCGAGCACGGTCGTTCTGGACGAGAACGGTCGCGTCATCAGCAGCTCCGGGTACCCACACAACTAGCCGAGGTAGCTGATGCGCATCTCGATCGTGATCATCGCTGCGATTACGGTGGCCGGCGTACTGGCCGGATGCACGGCCTTGTTCGGTGCAGACCGCGGCGCGGACGAGCGTTACGCCCGGCCTGGGCAGCCGCAGACGTCACCGTCGGGGAAGTTCGTGGCCCACGCCGAATTCGGACCCGAGCAGAACGGTGTGCAGACCTGGATCGTTGTGATCACCGAACGCGACGGCCGCGAGGTATTCCGCGATACCGAGGCGTACAGCAGCCGCCACGGCGTGGGCATCACCTGGCGCACCGACGCCGACCAGCTATGGATACTCTCCGCCGACGTCGGAACCTCGTACGTGCAGCACAACACGGACGGCACCTGGAGCAAGGAATACCCGCGGCTGGACCATTACGACGAGGACGTACCCGCCGAGATCCGGGAGATCGAAGGACGGTGATCCACCGTCTGGCCGCACCCCCCACACTGAGCGTCCTCGAGCAGCGCTACCTCTCAAGGACGCGGGGACGTATTACCGGGTCAAATGTCCATGCGGAGATCATCAACGGTCGATCCACTTGACACCGAGCAACCCCAACTACGGTCGTCAGGCGCTAAATTGGATGCGACGGCAGCCATGCGGAGCCGAGGGAGGTGCCCGATGATCGGCGTGACTATCCACTGGAAGTTCCGCGTGATCAGCGATGTAGATCTCTTCGAGCACGCGGACCGGGTGGCTGAGGCGCTGCTGGAGCTGGAGCGGTCCACTCCCGCGCTGGTCGACTCCGCAGTCTCGGCTGACCGCCGCATGGGGATTGTAGAGATCGAGGTAAGCGCCTCGGGCCAGTCCGAAGATGAGGCCGTGACGACAGGGCAGGACGCAGTCACAGCAGCGCTCCGCGCTACCGGAGCGGCGCTGGTAACTATGGTGCCCACCAGTCTGGAAACGAAGCGCCTCGAACCCGCCCTGAAGGCTTAAAGTACCGACGCACCCAGCAGCGCCCTTACCCAGGGGCGTCTCAGCTCTTGGCGAGCCAGTCGGGTAACTCGGAAGCGGCTTGTACCGTATCTGAACTGCTGTTTCAGCGTTCGGAGGGTTACACGGCCGATTCCGACACAACCGCCGCCGGACGCAGCGGCTGGGACACCGCCCGCCTGCTGGTCCCGCACACGATACTGCTCAGCGCGCTCCGCAGCGACGACCTCGACGAGTTCCGCCCGGCCCGTGACGCCCTGAACAACTTAGCCGACTGCCTTCGCGACGCCGGTGCCTACACCCTCGTACTCAGCCTTGACCAGGCATGGCTGGAGACTGAAGAACACCTGCTGGGCGCCGAGCACCCCGACACCCTGCTATGCCGCAACAACCTCACCGCAGCGCGCAGAGCGGCTCGGGCCGCGTCTGACCGATGGTGGTGGCCGTTCAGCAGAATTCGGCGCGACAACACGGATTGACGTGGTGGACGTGACGGACAAGCGGCGGGCCGGTAACACCAGCGATCGTTGGAGCGCAGGGGCAGCCGCACAAGGTGGGTGAAGGTGTCGCGGCGTCGGTCGGGGATCTCGCTCAAGAGGGTGACAAGTAGCCTGACGCTCGCACCCTCACCGAGGCGTACCGGCCCGGGGCATCGGAGAGCACTGCCTACGGTGATTGAAGGTGTCACGTGGCCGAGATGGTGGAGCCGACTATCGGCGAGTGCATCCGTGAGTTGCGTCGACCCGCCTACACGCAGGTCGACTTGGCGGTGGCCGCTGAGGTCAGTGTGGACGTCATTCGCAAGTTGGAGCAGGGGCGGCGGCTGACCGCGTCGATCGGCACGTTATCCTCCGAATCCGGGACAACACCAGCCGCAACCGCCACGCAGCACAGCAAACACCCTCAACAGCCACACATCACACACCCTGAACAGCATGTCTCAGCCCCACCCCGCCCGCGGAAGCCACCAACACCCCATCACACCATTTCCGAATACTTACACCCAGCCCACCTAAGCCCCGCCCGCAACCCCAGCGCCATTAGGAGCCAACTCCGTAGGCGCTACGCGCCGCCCTGGCGGGTGAAATGGAGGCTGCCGCCGGGACCGCGGCAGCTCTGCTGTCGTCGAGTTCGCCACCAGAGCTGTCAGAGGTCT
>JBQTGW010000014.1:0-101785 GCA_052390495.1 Pseudonocardiales bacterium | reverse complement strand
GGGGGTCACCCCCCCCCCCCCTCCGGGGGTGGGGGTGGGGGGGGGGGGGGGCGCTGGGGGGGGGTCGCCCCCCCCCCACCACAACGTCCGGCCGGACGGGATGCGGAAAACCGCCCGCTTCCTGTCGCCGATTGAACGGGGGGTCGGCGAGACCCCTCACCGTCCGGCCTGGACGCGGTTCGAGCTCGAACCGCGTAGTTTGAACACTAGCTATATATATAGCTTACGTCAAGACTGATGTATTCCATCGAGTGTCGGCGCCGATCCCAGGCCTGTCTGTCGCTACGCTGCGACGACGATCGGGGCGACAACCATGGGAAGGAGTGCCCGATGGCGAACCGGGGAGACCCCTCCGCCCTGCGCTGGCTGATCGGCGTCGAGCTGCATACCTACCGCAAGCGGGCGGGGCAGACCCTGGCCGCCGCAGCGAAGGAACTGGGGTGTACCGCCGGTATGGTCAGCCACTTCGAGAAGGGGCTGCACTTCCCCCAGCCAGCGCAGATCGACGGGATGCTGAGCTTCTACGGTGTGCCCGCGTGGGACGTGGAGCGGCTGTCCTCGCTGGCTGGCCGGGCTGAACAGAGCAGCTGGCTGGCCCGGTGGAACGACATCATCCCGGACTGGACGAAGACCTTCGTCGGGCTGGAGGGGCTGGCCTCACACGAGATTACCTACTCGCCGCTGGCACTGCATGCCCTGGTGCAGACCGAGGCATATTCCATCGGCGGCACCGCCGGGAGCGCGCGGGTGCGTCCTGACCAGGTGGAGCGGCTGGTCAGCCTACGCATGGAACGCCAGCGTCGGCTGTTCAGCGACGCCGACCCGCTGCGTCTCACGGCCGTGATCGAGGAGTCGGTGCTAGACCGGCCTATCGGCGGCGCCGTGACCATGCGCGCCCAACTCCAGCACTTGGTGGAGCTGTCTGTGCGGGACAACGTCGACATCCTGGTGCTGCCTACCGCCATCGGCCGACACGACAGCCTCGAAGGAGCGTTCAGCGTGCTGCACTTCGAACGGGCGCAGTCCATCGGCTATATCGAGTACCCGGACGGCGCCATCTACGTGCAGGATCAAAATCAAGTTGGGGCGTACACTCGGACCGCGGAGTCGCTGTACTCCGTGGCGCTGCCGCAGGCCGAGTCCGTTGAGGCCATCACCGCGCGGCTCGCTGCATTCACGTGATCTCGGAGGACGACATGACTACCCGAGGGTGGCGCGCCGGATGGCGGACGTCGACCCGTACGAACAACGGCACCAACTGCGTGGAGGTCGACTTCACTGTGGTTGGCGTGCAGATGCGTGACAGCAAGGCCCACGGCGCCGGGCCAATCATCGGCTTCACCCCCACCCAGTGGGCGGCGTTCGTCCGCGAGTCCGTCAGTGGACTGCCCAGTGCCAACGGCGCAGTGACCGTCACCCACCAGGACGGCGTCCAGGTCCGATCCATCGTGAGCGGGGCGGTACTGCACTTCACGCCGGGCGAGTGGGCGGCGTTCGTCGAGGGCGCCGAGGACGGCGAGTTCGACTACACCGCGCAGCTGGCTGCTCTGGTCGTCTGAGGCGGCAGGCTCAGCGCAGCTCGGGGCCGCGAACCTCCGGGCCAGGGCGGGGCGTTGACGACTCGTCGACGACCTCGCCCTCGATCACAGTGCCCGGCGCGAAGTGTCCGGGCGCGCCATGTTCAGCCGCGCCACGTTCAGCGGAGCGCAGCATCCGGCGCCGGACCAGCGCCCGGGTCGGCGGCAGGAGCAGCAGCAGGCCAAGGACGTCCGACACGAAGCCCGGTACCACGATGAACACTGCGGCCGCTGCGATCAACATCCCGTCGATGAGTTCGCGATGCGGGGGCCTGCGGGTGCGCAGTGCCTCGTTGAACGCGACCAGAGTGCGGGTGCCCTCCCGACGCAGCAGCGCCGCGCCGACCAGCGAGGCGAGGATCAGCAGCCCGATGGTGGCCAACACCCCGATCGCGTTCCCCACCGCGATGAGCACCACCAACTCGACCACGGCGGCGACTAGCAGGATCAGCAGGACCGGCATGACGCGGGTGCTCCCTCGGATCGGCTGACAGGGCGCTGTGCGCTCCCACAAGGGTGAACGCGCGGCGGGCTCGTCGAGTGCCCTCAGTGTGCCGAACTCAACGAGAGAGCGGTCGCGGGCTGCCCGGGGAGCACTCCCGTTGAGTTCGCCACACTGAGGGTGGCGGAGTCGCGGACCGACATCATGCTCTGAATGGTCGTACTGAACGCAAAAATTTTCTGATAGAGAGATTTAATAGTGTAAGATACATCTAAATCGTCATGTTAGACGGGATAATATCCCGCTTGGAGGTGTTCGGGTGTCTGATACGTCTGCGACCTCGTCATCCCCTAGCGTTGCTGGTCCGGGCGCCACAAGACACCGCCGCTTGTCGCTGGAGGTGGCTGGAGAGCAGCCCTATCGCTACGAACGTCGGGAGCTCGTGGAGCCGGACTGGCGGCGCTTCCCCGGCTGGGCCGAGGTCACCCCGGCGCAGTGGCGGGACGCCCAGTGGCAGCGGGTGCACTGCGTCCGCACCATCCGCCAGTTGCGCGACGTCCTGGGCGGCCGGGTTGCCGATCGGTTCTACGTCGATCTGGCCGCTGATCAGGCCGAGATGGCCACCATGTCCATGCTGCTGCCACCCCAGATGCTCAATACAATGGCCCCGGGCAGCGCCGCCGACGACAGCGACGTGACCGACGCTCTCTACGCCGATCCGGTGCGCCGCTACATGCTGCCGCTGCGATCTGAGCGGGACCCACTGTGGCCGAGCCACCCGCGCTCCAGCCGAGATTCGCTGCACGAGGCCGAGATGTGGGTCGTCGAGGGCCTGACCCACCGCTATCCGACCAAAGTGCTCGCCGAGTTGCTGTCCACTTGCCCGCAGTACTGCGGGCACTGCACCCGGATGGACCTGGTCGGCAACTCCACCGCCCAGGTGAGCAAGCTCGCGCTGTCCCTGGCCCCTGCCGACCGGCAGGACCGGATGATCGATTACCTGCGCCGTACCCCGAGTGTGCGGGACGTCGTAGTCTCCGGCGGCGATGTCGCCAACGTGCCATGGCATCGGCTTGAGGCGTTTCTGGCCCGACTGCTGGACCTCGATACTGTGCGCGACATCCGGCTGGCAACCAAGGCGCTCGCTGGGCTGCCACAACACTGGCTGCAGCCGCAGGTGGTCGCGGGCTTGGAGCGGGTGGCCCGGATGGCCGCGCGCCGTGGTGTGAACCTGGCCATTCACACTCACATCAACCACGCCCAGTCGGTAACTCCCCTGGTAGCCGAGGCGGCCCGCGCCGCGCTGGACGCAGGCGTGCGCGATGTGCGCAACCAGGGCGTCCTGCTGCGCGGGGTGAATACCACCCCGCAGGTGTTGCTGGATCTCTGCTTCGCCCTGCAGGACGAAGCGGGAGTGCTTCCTTATTACTTCTACCTGTGCGACATGATCCCGCACGCCGAGCACTGGCGGATCGCGGTGTGGCAGGCGCAGGAGCTGCAGGAGGCTATCCTGGGCTGGCTACCCGGCTACGCCACTCCCCGGATCGTGTGCGACGTTCCCTACGTCGGCAAACGCTGGGTGCACCAGGTCACGGACTACGACCGGGAGCGGGGTGTGACCCTCTGGACCAAGAACTATCGCACCGGCATCGAGAGCGAGGACAGCGACCTACGACGGTGCTATCCCTACTACGACCCGATCGACACGCTGCCCGCCGCGGGTCTAGCCTGGTGGAGCGAGCACGTCGCTGCCTGAGAGCACTGGGCTACGGGGTGGGCACTGACGGTTGATCTGCGTCCGGTGCGGCTGATTGCAAAATCAAGGTAATCCGATCTTCCGCTACCCTTGCTCTTCGGATCATCGCCCCCCTATGGTTGTGACTCCAGCCACATGACGACTCTAAGTAACCCCATCCTAACTAATGACGGTCGGGAGGTGTGAGCGTGTCCAGCACACCAGCCAGTACTGTCACAGCCGAGGAGATTTTCGAGCGGCGGGTAGCGCCCTTGCACCACCTCGCTGAGGATGCTGGCGCGATCGCTGTGGCGTGTCACGCCATGGCCGCTCGCTTCCACCGCGGCGGCACTCTCGTGGTCTTCGGCAACGGGGCCGCCAGCACCGACGCCCAGCACGTCGCCGTCGAGTTCGTCCATCCCGTGATCGTGGGCAAGCGTGCGCTGCCGGCGATTTCTCTGACCGCCGACGTTGCGACGGTGACCGGCATTGCCGGTGTGGAGGGCTTCGACGAGATCTTCGCCCACCAGCTGCGCCACCTCGCCGCGGGTCAGGACATCGCGCTGGGAATCTCCCCTGACGGCGACTGCGCCAACGTGCTGCGCGCCCTGGTCACCGCGCGGGAGCTGGGCCTGCTCACCGTCGCTCTCGTCGGTGGGGATGGCGGGCGGATCGCGTCTGAGGGGGCCGCTGACCACATCGTGGTGGCGCGGTCCGATGACCCGCGAGTGATCAAGGAAGTACACGTGACGACTTATCACGTGCTCTGGGAGTTAGTGCACGTCTTCTTCGAACATCCAGGTCTGCTGGCGCCCGAGGTGGTCTCGTGACCGTTCCGGAATGTCACGGCGAGGTGTGCATCACCTGCTCGGATGAGGCCGTCGCGGTCCGCATCGTGGCGCTGCTCCCCGATGAACTGGCTGTCGTGGACACCGGGTCTGGACACGAGGAGGTGAGCATTGCGTTGGTGACGGCGGGGGTCGGTGACGAGATCCTCGTCCACGCCAAGGAAGCAATCGCCGTCCTGGGGCGGCCAGAATGAGCCTTGGGAAGAACGGCAACGGCCACACCGGATCGGCGGCCCACACCAGATCAGCGGCTCAGTCGGGTGAGCAGTCACGATCCGCGGACCTCGCATCGCTCTATCCGTTCTTGTATTCAGGAGCCAGCGATCTCGAGGCTGTACTGGCCGATGTGAAGCGTTCCACAGTGAATAAGATTCACCAGATCGTGGCGTTACGACGTGAAGTCCTCGCCCGGGATCACCGGCGGCTTGCGGCGTGCGCTTCGGCGATGGCGGCGGCGTTCGCCGCGGGCGGGCGGCTCTTCGCCATCGGTAATGGGGGAAGCTGCACTGACGCGGCTGACCTCGCAAGTCTGTTCCTCCACCCTGGTCCGGGGCGGCGGGCGCTGCCCGCTTTCGCGCTCACCGGGGATATCGCGGTGCTGACGGCGCTGTCGAACGACGTGTCCTTCGACGTCGTCTTCGCCCGTCAGATCGCAGCGTTCGGGCGACGCGGTGACGTCGTCGTCGGGCTGTCCACGTCGGGCAACTCCACCAATCTCGTGCGCGCCTTCAGCGAGGCGGGCAGGCGTGGCCTGCTCACCGTCGGTGTGGCCGGGTATGAGGGCGGGGCGATGGCCGAATTGGGTAGCATCGACCATCTGTTCGTGGTGCCTGCTGATTCCGTGCACCGGATTCAGGAGGCGCAAACCACTATCTACCACACATTGTGGGAGCTCACGATCAACGAGCTGACCACCGGAAGGCTAGATCCGGAACTAGAGAGCGACCGGAGGTCGCTCGTGGAGTAGGGGATCATGACACCGACTGCAGACGCCACCCCCACCACGGAAGAGGAAAGCCCGATCCATATCCTCTGGATCAACTGCGGCTTGTCCTGCGACGGGGACTCGGTCGCGCTCACCGCGGCGACCCAGCCCAGCATCGAGGAGATCGCGCTAGGAGCTCTTCCTGGCTTACCCAAGATCGCTGTGCACTGGCCGTTGATCGACTTCGAATGCGGTCCCGACCAGGGTGCTGACACCTTTATCGAGTGGTTCCACAAGGCAGACCGCGGTGAGCTGGAACCGTTCGTACTCGTCCTCGAGGGTTCCATCCCGAACGAGCAGATCAACGGCGACGGCTACTTCACCGGTTTCGGGTACAACCACGAGACCATGCAGCCGATCACTATCAACGAATGGATCGACAAACTGGCGCCTAAGGCGACGATCGTGTTGGCGGTCGGCACCTGCGCGACCTACGGCGGTATTCACGCCATGTCGGGGAACCCGACCGGGGCGATGGGTGTGCCGGATTATCTGGGCTGGGACTGGAAGTCCAAGGCCGGGATCCCGATCGTCTGCGTGCCCGGTTGCCCGGTCCACCCGGACAACCTGTCTGAGACGATCCTCTACCTGCTCTACCAGGCCGCTGGCCTGGCACCGATGATCCCGCTGGACGACCAGCTGCGCCCGCAGTGGCTGTTCGGCGCGACCGTGCACGAGGGCTGTGACCGGGCGGGTTATTACGAGCAGGGCGAATTCGCCAAGACCTACGATTCACCGCAGTGCCTCGTCAAGCTGGGCTGCTGGGGTCCGGTCGTCAAGTGCAATGTGCCCAAGCGTGGCTGGATCAATGGAGTGGGTGGCTGCCCGAACGTGGGTGGTATCTGCATCGGTTGCACTATGCCGGGCTTCCCGGACAAATTCATGCCGTTCATGGATGCTCCTCCGGGCTCGCTGGTGTCGTCAGCTGCGAGCAAGACCTACGGCTCGGTTATCCGGTCGTTGCGTAACATCACGATCAAGAAGGTCGACGCCGAGCCCAAGTGGCGTAAGAAGGGCCGCGAGCTCGTGACCGGCTACAAGCCCAACTGGTGATCCGGACTGCTGGAGAAAGGCATCTAAAGCTATGACAAGCACTGTACCGAAGCACGGCGTCGTCGGTAGCCAGGACAGCCAACTCACCGAGATGGTGTGGGACCCGGTAACCCGGATCGTCGGTAGCCTCGGCATCTATACGAAGATTGATTTCCCCAACGGCAGGGTGGCCGAGTGCCACAGTTCCTCCTCGGTGTTCCGCGGCTACTCGATCTTCATGAAGGGCAAGGATCCGCGCGACGCGCACTTCATCACCAGCCGTATCTGCGGTATCTGCGGAGACAATCACGCCACTTGCTCGGTGTATAACCAGAACATGGCCTACGGGGTGGCTCCGCCGCACCTCGGTGAGTGGGTCATCAACCTTGGTGAAGCCGCCGAGTACATGTTCGACCACAACATCTTCCAGGAGAACCTGGTTGGGGTCGATTACTGCGAGAAGATGGTCGCCGAGACCAACCCCGGCGTCCTCGAGCTCGCCAACCGCACACCATGCCCGCAGGCCGAGGCCCACGGATACAAGTACATCGGCGACATCATGCGCGCGCTGAACCCGCTTTCGGGTGAGTTCTACCGCGAGGCGCTGCAGGTCTCCCGGTACACGCGTGAGATGTTCTGCCTCATGGAGGGCCGCCACGTGCACCCCTCCACGCTCTACCCGGGCGGCACCGGCACTGTCGCCACGCACCAGTTGTTCACCGACTACTACACCCGCCTGATGCGCTACGTGGAGTTCTGCAAGCGCATCGTCCCGTTGCACGATGACCTGTTCAACTTCTTCTACGAGGCCATGCCTGGCTACGAAGAGGTCGGTCGCCGTCGGGTGCTGCTGGGTTGCTGGGGCGCTCTCAACGACCCGGAGTACTGCGACTTCAACTACGCCAACATGACCAACTGGGGTCGCAAGATGTTCGTTACCCCCGGTGTGGTGGTGGACGGCAAGCTGGTCACCAACGACCTGGTCAAGATTAACCTTGGGCTGCGCATCCTGCTCGGCTCATCGTTCTACGAGGACTGGGACGGTCAGGAGATCTTTGTCGACAAGGACCCGCTGGGTAACCCGGTCGATCGGCGTCACCCGTGGAACCAGCACACCATCCCGCGGCCTGCCAAGCGCGATTTCGCGGGCGCTTACAGCTGGACGATGTCGCCTCGGTGGTTCGACGGCAAGGACCATCTCGCCCTGGACACTGGTGGTGGCCCGCTCGCCCGGTTGTGGCCGACGGCACTGTCCGGACTGGTGGACACCGGCACCGTCAAGGCCACCGGCCACAGCGTGCAGATCAACCTGCCGAGGACGATGACCAAGCCCGCGGTCTCGTTCGAGTGGAAGATCCCGTATGACAAGGCAGGCAAGCCGCTGTCCAACGCGATCGAGCGGAACCGGGCCCGGACCTACTTCCAGGCCTACTCCGCGGCGCTTGGGTTGCACTTCATTGAGAAGGCGCTGACCGAGGTGCGTGCTGGCCGCACCAAGACCTGGGAGCCGTTCACGGTGCCCAAGGAAGCGATCAGCTGTGGGTGGACCGAAGCGGTCCGTGGCGTGCTGTCGCACCACATGGTGATCCGGGACGGGAAGATCGCGAACTACCATCCCTACCCGCCCACCCCGTGGAACGGCAGCGTCCGCGATGTGTACGGGACTCCGGGCCCCTACGAGGACGCGGTGCAGAACACACCGATCTTCGAGGAGAACCCTCCGGATAACTTCAAGGGCATCGACATCATGCGTGCGGTGCGCAGCTTCGACCCCTGTCTACCCTGTGGTGTGCATATGTACCTGGGGCAGGGCAAGGAGCTGCAGCGACTCCACACACCGCACGCCTTCAACCCGGGCGGCTGAGTCGTGCCTGCTAGCAACACATCGGATCTCCAGGAGGTCGGGTCGAGGGTCGAGGCGCTGCTCGCTGAGTTCGCCGCGGCCTCCGACCCGGCCACCGCCCGGCGCGCCGAGGAACTGGTTGCCCTGCTCGTTGAGTTCTACGGCGCGGGCCTAGCCCGCATCGTGGCCATTCTCAACGAGCAGGGCCTCGGCGAGCGAGCCATGACTCCACTGCTCGCCGACGGCTTGGTCACCAGCCTTCTCGTGTTGCACGACCTGCACCCGCAGAACACCGAGGAGCGCGTCCTCGCCGCCTTGGAACGGGTCCGGCCCTATCTTGGCTCGCATGCAGGCGACGTCGAGTACCTGGGGTTGGATCCCGACGGGACGGTACGGTTACGGCTGGCGGGCAGTTGTGATGGTTGCCCGTCCTCCGCCATCACGGTCAAGCTGGCCATCGAACGGGGCATCCAGGACGTCGCCCCTGAGGTGACCAAGGTGGATGTGGAGGGAATGGCACCGGAACCAGTAGCCGCGACCGCAGACGGGCACACCCTGTTGCCGCTGCAGCAGGTAAGTCGGCAGCCGGAGGCACCGGCGTCCACGTGGGTGGAGGTCGACGGGATTGACGGCCTCGGTCAGGGCAGGGTGCTCCCCACCCTGGTTGGCTCCACTGCTGCAGTGGTGTGCAACGTGGCGGGCAGCCTCTACGCCTACGCCGACCGTTGTCCGGCCTGCGGCTCCGGGCTGACCGGTGCGAAGCTGGAGGGAGTCCTCCTGGCCTGCCCCGGCTGCGCACAGCGTTACGACGTGGTGCGGGCCGGCCGTGGCTTCGGCGGTGCCGACAAGTCGGCCGGGTGGCATCTCGACCCGCTGCCGTTGCTGGCTGAGAACGGCGGGATCCGCATCGCGGTCCCCGCGGGGGCAGCCTCATGAGTGCGGGGTTGCGGCGCTTCGTCGGAGGCGCCGCTCCCCCGCCCCCGCCGGTGGGTGAGCGGCTCGAGCGCTGCGAAATGTGCGCCGAGCCGATTGCCGAGTGGCACGGCCACGTGGTCGACCTCGAGGGTCGCGGTCTGATGTGCACCTGCCGTCCATGTTCCCTGCTGTTCACCACCAAGGGCGCAGCCGGTGGACGGTATCGGGCGGTGCCCGAACGCTACCGGTACGCCGCCGCGGTGCCGCTCGCCGAGGCGACCTGGGACTCGATCGGAATCCCGGTGGCGATGGCATTCTTCTTCGACAACACCGCGCTCGGGCACGCCGTCGCTTTCTACCCGAGCCCGGCAGGGGCCACCGAATCACTGCTATCACTGGAATCCTGGACGGACCTGCTCGCCGCGACCCCGGCACTGGGCGACTTGGAGCCCGATGTGGAGGCGTTGCTGGTGCACCGGCAGGCCAGTGGGTTCGAGTTCTTCGCGGTCCCGATCGACGTCTGCTACCAGTTGGTCGGCCTGGTCCGCACCCACTGGAAGGGCTTCGACGGCGGAGAGGAGGCATGGAAGGCGATCAATGAGTTCTTCGCAGGCCTGCGGGAGCGCAGCGAGACGGTAGCCGTGAGCGAGGAGGTGGTCAGCCATGACTGAGCTCTCGTTCACCTGTCTCGACGTGGTGCCCGAGCGCTACGCGGTGGCGCCGACCCTGCTTTTCCGGCTTCGCATCGGTGCGGCCGACGGGAAGCGGGTCCGTGCCATAGCGCTGCGCAGCCAGATCAGAATCGAACCCCAGCGCCGTGGGTACGGCGACCAGGAGGCCGAGCGGCTCCTTGAGCTGTTCGGCGAGCGCAAACGCTGGGGGGACACGCTCAAGCCGTTCCAGTTCGCCAACGCCTCGACGACCGTCGCGAGCTTTACCGGCAGCATCGAGGTCGATGTGACCGTGCCGTGCAGCTATGACATGGAAGTGTCCGCGGGCCGTTACTTCCACGCCCTTGAGGACGGGGAGATCCCGTTCATCATGCTGTTCAGCGGAACCCTGTTCGGGGATGGTGAGAAGGGCCTGTGGATCGAGCAGGTGCCCTGGCACGCCGAGGCTCGCTACCGGATGCCGGTGGCGTGCTGGGACGAGATGATGGACGCTCACTACCCCGGCAGTGGGTGGCTACGCTTGCAGCGCGAGACAATCGACGCGCTGGCGGATTTTCGGGCCGCCCGCGCGCTGCCCACCTGGGACGACGCCGTCCTCGCTGTACTGGAGGCCGCTCGGGCGCCGTCCTCGACTGCCGAGGCGCTGCGCGCCGCGGAAGGGGGACCATGACCGCGGCCCCGATGGACGTCGCGCGGGAGGTAGCCGACGCCGTCCTCTACGAGGGTTACCTGCTGTACCCGTACCGCGCTTCGGCTCGCAAGAACCAGGTGCGCTGGCAGTGGGGGGTGCTCGTGCCACCCGCCTATGCCGATCTCGGGCACGGCGAGTACGCGACCTCGCACACGGAGTGTCTGCTGGAACCCGGTACTGACCCGGTACTGCACCTGCGGCTGCGGTTTCTGCAGTTGCAACACCGCAGCGGCGGCGAAGGTCCGGTCACCGAATTCGACGAGGCGGTGGAACGCGAGGTCGACGAGGTGGTAGCGATCTCCGAGTTGCTGGACACCGAGCGGATAGTCCCGGTGACGGTTGCCGGTGGTAGCGAGACCGAGGATGGCCTCACACGGCAGCGGTGGGCACTCGATGGCGAGATCCGGCTGTCCGCCAGGCGGCTGGAGGGCCCATACGGGGTCGTGCAGCTCACCGTCGAGGTCGTCAACACCGCGCAGTGGGCGGACCAGGACGCGGAGCGTCACGTCGCGCTGCGTCATTCGCTCCTGGCTGCGCACACCGTGCTTGCCCTGACCGACGCGGAGTTCATCTCGTTGCTCGATCCACCGGAGTGGGCCAAACTCGCCGTCACGGCCTGCCGCAACGACCGCGTGTGGCCGGTGATGGTCGGCGAACCGGGACGCCGCGATGTGATCCTGTCCTCGCCGATCATTCTGTACGACTACCCGGCGATCGCGCCGGAGAGTGCTGGTGAACTGTTCGACGGTCTGGAGATCGACGAGATTCTCACGCTGCGCACGATGACGCTCACCGATGAGGAGAAGGCCGAGGCGCGGGCCACCGATGATCGGGTCCGCAAGTTGATGGACCGGGTCGATTCGATGCCGCCGGAGATGCTGGACAAAATGCACGGGGCCATCCGCTACCTCGGCAAGAGCCCGTCAGCTGGGTCCTCCGGGAAACCGGATCCGATCGAGACGATCACCACTCCCGGCACCCCATGGTGGGATCCGGGCGCGGACGCGTCGGTGAATCCGGACACCGACAGCGTGCTCATCGCGGGCGTCGAGGTGGCCAAGGGCAGCAAGGTGCGGCTCACGCCGGGGTCGCGCCGCTCCGACGCGCAGGACATGTTCCTCGAGGGGCGCACTGCCACCGTCGCCGCTGTCCTTCTCGACGTCGATGGGGACACCCACGTTGCGGTCACCCTCGACGATGACCCTGGCGCCGACATCGCCATCGCGCACGGCCGGTTCCGCTACTTCGCCCCGGATGAACTTGTGCCGTTGGAAGCTCCCGTGAGAGCAGAGCCATGAGCGCTCCAGCGACGAGAACCGTGGTTGCCGGTATCGGCAACATCTTCCTCGGCGACGACGCGTTCGGCGTTGAACTGGCCCGCAGGCTGAGCACTGAGCCGTTACCCGAGGGTGTCACCGTCGTCGACTACGGAATCCGCGGGATGCACCTGGCATACGATCTGCTTGAGATCGCCCCCGACACCACGATTCTGCTCGACGCCGTGGCCCGCGGCGCTGAGCCGGGGACGATCTATGTGCTTGAGATCGGACCTGGTCACGTGGCGGACATCGAGCCCGCCGCCGTCGATGCACACGGGATGGCTCCCGACGCTGTGCTTGCGCTGCTGGACAACCTCGGCGGTAGCGCGGGACGAACCCTGCTGGTTGGCTGTGAACCGGCCAACACCGAGGAAGGAATCGGACTCTCCCCGACCGTTGCCACAGCCGTGGAGAAGGCGGTTGGGGTAGTTCTCAACCTACTCACCAACAAGGAAGGAAGTGAAACGGATGCTGAAGCGGCTGATGTTCTGGGGGTCGGTATTCGGCCTGGCCACTCTAGCGGTACAGGTGTCTAAGGACGTGGCTCGGTATAAGCAGATCAGCGACCTGTAGTCCCGAACTGCACACCTCAAACCCACCACGGAGGTAAAGCCCATGTGCCTCGGCATCCCGGGCGAGGTGATCGAGCTCATGCCCGAACATCCCGACCTGGCCAGGGTCGACGTTAGCGGGGTCAAGCGAGCCATCAACATCGGCTTGTTAACTGATGACCCCCCTGTTCCCGGCGATTGGATCCTCATCCACGTCGGCTTCGCCCTGTCCAAGATCGACGAACAGGAGGCGAAGGCGGCGATGGACTTCCTCATCGGCATAGGTCAGGCCTATGAGGACGAGATCGCGGCCCTGCTCGAATCACAAATCGACGAAAGTCGGTGAGCGGTATGAAGTTCGTCGATGAGTACCGGGATGCCGAGAAGGCACGTGCACTGTCCGCGAAGATCGCAGCGCTGTGCGAGCCGGGGCGGCACTACAAGTTCATGGAGGTCTGCGGCGGGCACACGCACACCATCTACAAGCACGGGTTGGAGGACTACCTTCCGGAGTCGGTCAGCCTGGTGCACGGACCAGGCTGTCCGGTGTGCGTGATTCCGATGGGCCGGGTGGACGACGCAATCGCCCTGGCCGAGGAACCGGACGTGATTATGACGTCGTTCGGGGACATGATGCGGGTGCCCGGCGGACGAGGGTCGTTCTTCGACTCTTCGGCCGCAGGTGCCGACATCCGGATGGTCTATTCTCCGCTCGACGCCCTGAAGATCGCCCGGCAGAACCCGGACCGGCGCGTGGTGTTCATGGCGATCGGGTTCGAGACCACCGCGCCGTCCACCGCGATGACCGTGTTGCGGGCAGCGGCCGACGGCATCGAGAATTTCTCGATCTTCTGTAACCATGTCACGATCATCCCGGCGATCAAGGCAATTCTGGACTCGCCGGACCTACGGCTGGATGGATTCATCGGACCCGGCCACGTCTCCACCGTCATCGGCTGCCGTCCCTACGAGTTCATCGCGTCGGAGTACGGCAAGCCGCTCGTCACCGCGGGGTTCGAGCCGCTGGACATTCTGCAATCGGTTTACATGCTGCTGGAGCAACTGGCGCAGGGGCGCTGCGAGGTGGAGAACCAGTACTCCCGAGTGGTGCCGTGGGACGGCAACACGGTGGCGCTGCGCGCGGTCAGTGAGGTTATGGAGCTGCGTCCGTACTTCGAGTGGCGCGGGCTCGGGTTCATTTCACATTCGGCGCTGCGCGTGAAGCCCTCCTACGCCGTCTTCGACGCGGAGCACCACTTCGATCTGCCTGGGGTCCGGGTCGCCGACCCGAAAGCATGCCAGTGCGGTGAGGTTCTCAAGGGCGTGCTCAAGCCGTGGGAGTGCAAGGTGTTCGGCACCGCGTGCACGCCGGAGACCCCCATCGGTACGTGCATGGTCTCTTCGGAGGGAGCCTGCGCGGCGTACTACAACTTCGGACGGTTCAGCCGCGAGCGGGTCCGCCATGCTACTCAGGCAGTACCTACTCAGGTAGGGGCGAGCAAGGCATGACCCACTCGGACACCACCCGGCAGGATCGGGCGGCTTGGGCCGAAGCCGCCGTTGCGGAGCACGAATCCGAGTACGACGCTGGGCTCGCCGGGATGCACGCCCGGCCCGGCACTGAGCACACGGGCCGGGAACAGCTGGTGCTGGAGCGCATCGAGCGGGCCCGGCGGGCGCGGCCACGGGTACGCGAGAAGCTGATCACCTTGGCGCATGGCGCAGGCGGCAAGGCCAGCCAGTCGCTCATTGAGGCGATCTTCCTGGACGCCTTCCGCAACCCGCTGCTGGAACCGCTCGAGGACGCTGCGACGGTGACTGCGAACGGGGTGCGGCTGGCGTTCACCACGGACTCCTACGTGGTGACGCCGCTGTTCTTCCCGGGTGGTGACATCGGCGATCTCGCCGTCAACGGCACGGTCAACGACTTGGCCGTCGCCGGGGCCAAGCCGGCTTATCTGTCGGTTGGGTTCATCCTGGAGGAGGGTTTCCCGGTCGCCGATCTGCGCCGGATCGTGGCGTCGATGGCGGCGGCGGCCGAGGCTGCCGGGGTATCGATCGTCACCGGTGACACCAAGGTCGTGCAGCGCGGTAAGGCGGACGGTTGCTTCATCACCACGGCCGGGGTCGGGCTGCGTGCCGACGACCTGACTCTCGGCGTCGCCACGGCCCGGACCGGCGACGCGGTGATCGTCTCCGGTCCGGTGGGCGATCACGGGATGACGATCATGCTGGCCCGTGGGGAGCTGGATCTTGAGGCCGATCTGGTCTCCGATACCGCACCGGTGCACGGCCTGGTGCGGGGATTGCTCGACGCGGTAGGCCCGGATGTCCGGGCCATGCGGGACGCAACTCGCGGCGGGGTCGCGACCATCCTCAACGAGGTGGCCAAGGCGTCGGGCGTGGCCGTGGTGGTGGAGGAGGAAGCGGTGCCGGTGCGCGCGGAGGTCCGTGGGGCCTGCGAGCTGCTGGGCATCGACCCGCTCTACGTCGCCTGTGAGGGCCGGATCGTGGTAATCGTCGATGCTGGTGCGGCCGATGCTGCGGTGGCTGCGCTGCAGGCGCATCCGCTCGGCGCCGGGGCCACGGTGGTCGGTCGTGTCGCCGAGGATCCGCCAGGTCTGGTCTTACTCAAGACCGGATTCGGCGGCACCCGGATCATCGATCTGTTGGTCGGCGACCCGCTACCGCGGATCTGCTGAACGCTTGCGGAAGGGAGGAACTCTGACTCAGGGCGAGCTGTTCGCAGAGATCGTGGCCGATTGGCCCGAACCCGGTGAGCTGGTCTACATCGAACGCCGCGGAGAAAGCTACCAATTGGTTCGCCTCGCCGCAGGTGAGGTCGTCGCCGCGCCGGAAGCCGACGCTCCGCTCCCTGATGCCTGGATCTACTACGCGGGGTGGCAGGAACGCCATCAGCATGACCCACCGGCGTTCTTCGATGATCTGCTCGCCGAGATGGAGGCGGCGGCCGGGGGTAATGATCGCTGCCGCTGGTCGGTGGATGACCCCTGGCCGCACCACTAGTAATAGTCCGCAGTTAAGTAGCCGAGGTGTGATGGCCTACCGGATCGAAGCGTCCGACCGGACGGCATTCAAACGCTGCCGCCGGGCGTGGGACCTGGGCTCGCGTAACCGGCAGAACTTTGAACCCAACCCCCAACAAGGCGTGGTCGACCTCAACCGGGCAGTTCGCGATGCGCTGGCCGTGTATTACTTCCCCGGGATGTGGGAGTGGAACAGGGCGATTGTGCAGCCGTTGGTGCACCAGGCGTTGGAGAAATCGGTGCACGGACAACCTGACGCCGACGACCAGTCTCGCAAGGATGCCCTGGATCGCGGTCACGCGCTGCTCGACGCGTACGCCTCGTGGGCTCCCACGGTCGACCACTTCACCCCGGTGCGGGTAGAGACCGACTTCGAGGTGAACATCCCCGACCCGGCGGGCCCGGGTTCGGACTTGCTGAGCTCGGACCTGCTAACCCCCGGCGGAGATCCGATCCGCTACACCGACCGCGTCGACCTGCTTGTCATCGACGAAGATGACGCCTACTGGGTAGTCCAGCACCGGCTGGTCGTCGGCCGCTGGGCCGACCAGGACGCGTTGCAGCTGGACGAGCAGACGATCGTGTGGTGTTGGGCCTGGCCGCTGTTCTACCTCGGGATGAGGGTCGCAGGCACCGTATACAACGAGATCCGAGCCGATCCCGGTGAGCCAGGCACGACGGTGCCCCCGCAGGAGGTGGCCGGGCATCAGCAGGTGCGGCACCGGCGGATGTATGCCCGCAGCGCAGTCGTCCCTCGTGAGCGGGTACGCGCGGAGGGCACGGACAGGTTCCGCCGAACCCGCATCCCGCGCGGCGCCGCTGAGCTGGTGGCAGCGGGCGCGAACCTGGCAGCCGAGGCCAGTGCAGCCACTCAAGCAGATCTGGAAATCTATCCCTCCCCGACGCCGGAGGTCTGCACCCGCTGCTCGTACGTAGCACCGTGCCTGGTACTCAACGAAGGCGGAGACGTCGGCGCCGAGCTTGCCCGGTCCTACCGGCATCGTGCGCCAGCACAGGTCGAGGAGGGCCGACTCGGCGGTGCCACCTGGTCGATGAATCGCGGTGCGGCACCACCACGCTGGCCCCGCGATCCCTGAGACCACCTCGGTGCTGGGGTGCCAGTCAGAGTTGGTTGCCCTGCGGCCTTTCTTGGCCATTTCTCATGTATTCCACAATGCTGCCCTCAAGTCCAGAAAATAGTGAACTCATTAGTAAATGCGCTGCCGTCGCCCTGTCCGCCCTGATGGCGACCAGCGCACAGGCAGCCACTTCCGCGCAGAGCGGGGCACGGCAGGCCCGGCGGGCGCCGGACAATGCGGGCTACGGCCCATTGCAGCCCGCACCCGGTGGCGAACTGCTGCTGCCGGCCGGTTTCAGCTATGTCGCATTCGGTCGCACTGGCGAGATCATGAGCGACGGCATTCCGACGCCGGGCGCGCACGACGGCATGGCGGCCTTTGCGGCCGGCGAAGGGCGGGTTCGCCTGGTACGCAACCACGAGTTGGGCGGCGGGACAGCCTTTGCCGCCCCGAGCTACGACCCGGCCGCCCGCGGAGGCACCACAACCCTGCTGTTCGACACCCGCCGCATGGAACTGATCAGCGCGCACGCCAGCCTGGCAGGCACCATCCGCAACTGTGCCGGTGGTCCGACCCCAGCGGGCTCCTGGCTGAGCTGCGAGGAGACGTTCAGCCCCCGCACCGGCGTCGCAAAGCCGCACGGTTACATCTTTGAGGTGCCCTCGGCCGCAGCAGGTCCGGTAGACCCGGTGCCGCTGAAGGCGATGGGTCGGCTGGTGCACGAGGCGATCTGCGTCGACCCCGGCACCGGCATCATCTACGAGACCGAGGATCAGGGCACCGCGGGCGCCTACCGGTTCATCCCCAACAACCGCCGTGACCTGACCGCGGGCGGGCGATTGCAGATGCTGGCTCTTAAGGGGAACCGGTTCCAGTACGACACCCGCACCGGCCAGCAGGTCGGCAAGCCACTGCCGGTGGACTGGGTCGACATCGACGACCCGGATCCCGACAGCGCCGACGAGCTAGCCGTGTTCAACCAGGGCTGGGCCAAGGGCGGCGCGGTGTTCGCCCGCCTTGAGGGCGCCTGGTGGGGAGATGGCGCCGCCTATCTGGTTTCGACCAACGGCGGCGACATCGGTGCAGGCCAGGTCTGGGAGTACCGGCCGAGGGGCAGCTCAGGCGGACAACTCAAGCTCGTCTACGAGTCGACTGACCGGGCGTTGCTGGAGAGCCCGGACAACATCACCGTGTCACCGCGCACCAACGGTCTTGTGCTCTGCGAGGACGGTAGCGGCAAGGACCTGGTCCGCGGTGTCACAATCCGCGGTGAGATCTTCGACTTCTGCGAGTTCAACGGTCCCAGCACCAGCGAGTGGGCCGGCGCTACTTTCAGCCCCGATGGGCGGGTGCTGTTCGTCAACCTGCAGTCCCCCGGAATCAGCTACGCGATCACCGGTCCGTGGGAGCGCGGCGCGTTGTGACGTGTCATGGGTGGGTCTCCGCTGGAACATCCGGTGGGGACCCACCCACCACGGTCACTCGGCGTCGCCGGTCGCGAAGCTGCAAGCGGCGGCGACGGCGACCTGGCCGAGGCTTATGCCGCCGTCGTTGGGTGGCACGCGGGAGTGGGTGAGCACCCGGAAACCCGTCTGCTCCAATCCAGCTACGGTGCGCTCGAGCAGCAGGACGTTCTGGAACACCCCGCCGGACAACGCGGCGGTGTTCACCCCGGTGCTGTCCCGCAGCGTGACGCACACCCGGACGATCGCGTCGGCGACTCCGTGATGGAACCGGGTGGCGATCGTCTCCGGGGCCACCCCCGCACGCAGATCGTCGAGCACACAGCGGACCAGATCCGCGCCGTGCAGCTGTATCACGGGTCCCTCGGTGACCCCCGCCGGGTAGCTGCCCCGTTCGGTACGGTCAGCGCGCTGCTCCAGCTCCACCGCGGCCTGGCCCTCGTAGTTGATCGAGTCGCGAACGCCGAGAAGCGCCGCTACGGCGTCGAAGAGCCGTCCGGCGCTGGAGGTCAGCGGCGCGTTCACGCCTCGGCTGGCCATCGCCAACACGGTCTCCCACTGGTCGGCATTGCGCCGTCTCAGGTCGTCGGGGGCTTCGGCGCCCAGATAGGCTGCGGCCATCCGCCAGGGCTGCCGGATGGCCGCAGCGCCACCCGGCAGCGGAACCGGCACCAGATGCGCCAGCCTTCGGAACCCGGTCAGGTCGGCCAGCAGGAACTCGCCCCCCCATAGGGTGCCGTCGGTGCCGTAACCCAGCCCGTCGAAGGCTACCCCGAGCACCGGGCCACCCTCGCCGTTGTCGGCCAGGCAGGAGGCAATGTGCGCGTGGTGGTGTTGCACCCCGAAGAGCTCGACGTTGGCCGCCTCCATATCCGCCAGTTCGAGCGCGTACTTGGTGGACAGGTACTCGGGGTGCAGGTCGTACGCGACAACCTCCGGCTGCACGTCGAAGAGTCGCTGGAAGTGCGTGATGCCCTCGGTGAAGGAGCGCAGCGTCTCGTAGTTCTCCAGATCGCCGATGTGATGAGAGACGAACGCGTGCCGCCCTCGGGCCAGGCAGAAGGTGCTCTTGAGCTCGGCGCCGCAACCGAGTATTGGGCGGGGCACCGGGTGGGCGAGGGTCAGCGGTTCGGGGGCGTAGCCGCGCGACCGCCGAACCGGGAGCTCGGCACCACGGAACACTCGCACCACCGAGTCGTCGGTGCGCATGTGGATCTCTCGGTCGTGGGTCAGGAAGGCGTCGGCGATCCCGGGCAGCCGGTGGCGGGCGTCGTCGTCGGCGTAAGCGATGGGCTCGTCGGAGATGTTGCCGCTGGTCAGGACGATGGGAGCGGCGGTGTCGCGTAGCAACAGGTGGTGCAGCGGCGTGTAGGGAAGCATCAGGCCCAGGCAGCGGTTGCCGGGCGCGACCGCCGGGGCGACGGCGGCATCCGGGCGGCGTGGCAGCAGCACGACGGGCCGCCGCCGGGAAGCCAGCACCCGCTCCCCCACCGAGTCGATCAGGCACAGCCGGTGCGCAGCTTCCAGGTCGGCCACCATCACTGCGAAAGGCTTGTCCTCGCGGTGCTTACGCGCGCGCAGTGTGGCAGTGGCGGCGGCCCCAGTATTCCCGCAGGCCAGGGTTGCGACGTGGTAACCCCCGAGCCCCTTGACCGCCAGTATCGCGCCGCCGATCAGCATGGCAGCAGCCTCGGCCAGCGGATCGCCGGGCAGTGCAGTGCCATCGGAGCTGATCAGCCTCAGGTGGGGCCCGCAGGCGGGGCAGCACACCGGCTGAGCGTGGAAGCGCCGGTCGGCGGGATCGTGGTACTCGGTGGCGCACGCGTCGCACATCGCGAACGGCGCCATCGTGGTGAGTGGCCGGTCGTAGGGCACATCACGCACGATGGTGAACCGGGGACCGCAGTTGGTGCAGTTGATGAACGGATAGTCGAATCGCCGGTCGGTGGGATCGGCCAGCTCGCGGAGGCAGTCTGCGCACGTCGCGCTGTCCGCTGAGACCAGTGTGTCCCGCTTGCCGGAGGCGTTGCTCGCCACGATGTGGAAGCCCGGCTCGCCGGTCGGGATCAGGTGGCTGGTCCGGATCTGCTCAATGACCGCCAGCGGGGGAGCTTGCGCGGGCAGCGCAGCGAGAAACTCATCCACCGCCGCCTCGGTGCCCTCGATTTCCACGAAGACCCCGGCGGTGTCGTTGCCGACCCTGCCGGACAGGCCGAAACGACCCGCCAGGGCGTGCACATAGGGCCGGAACCCCACGCCCTGCACGATTCCCTCAAGCCGGACCCCAACTCGCACACATTTCTGCACCGGAGGATTGTCTACCTCTTGACAAAGATCCCCACAGGGCACTGCACTGAGCAACCAGGCGAGGAGGCCTTCGTGCATGAGATGGCGATCACTCAGAGTGTCGTCGCTGCGGTGTGTGACCGGATGGGTGACCGGCCGGTGCAGCGGGTCTGTCTGGAGGTCGGGAAACTCTCCGGCGTGGTAGCCGATTCGATCCAGTTCTGCTTTGATCTCGTCACCGCAGGCACCACACTGGAAGGTGCGGTACTCGAGATCGTCCAACCCGATGGGCAGGCCCGCTGTCGGGACTGCGGAGCCGAGTTTGCTATGAACGACCTGCTGATGCTGTGCGAATGCGGCAGCGCGAACCGCGAATTGCTCGCTGGCGAGGAACTACGGATCAGGGAAGTCGAGGTGCTGGCCTGATGTGCGCAACCTGTGGCTGCTCCGGAAGCGCGGTCATCGAAGAACTCCCTGGGCACGAGCACGAAACAGGCCACGGTCATGGGCACAGTCACGAGCACGGATCGGGCCACGGTCATGGACACGGTCCCGAATCGGAGCACGGGCACGGACCCGGCGAGCCTGCGACCCGCACCATCACGCTCGAGCAGGCGGTGCTGGCGCGCAACGACTCGCTGGCCGAGCGTAACCGCGTTTGGTTTGCGCAGCGGGGCATCCTCGCGGTGAACCTGATGAGCTCACCTGGCGCGGGCAAGACCACCCTGCTGGAGCGCACCATTCGCGAGCTCGGCGCGCAGTTGCAGCTCTGCGTGGTCGAGGGTGATCAGGAAACGGTGCTCGACGCCGAGCGGATCCGGGCCACCGGTGCCCCGGCGGTGCAGATCAACACCGGGTCGGGTTGCCACCTCGACGCCGAGATGCTGGCCGGTGGGCTGCGGACGCTCGAGCCGCCGGACGGCTCGGTGGTGCTGGTCGAGAACGTTGGGAACCTGGTGTGCCCGGCGCTGTTCGACCTCGGCGAGCAGGCCCGGGTGGTCATCACGTCGGTGACTGAGGGTGCCGAGAAACCACGCAAGTACCCGCACATGTTCCGGTCAGCCACCCTGGTGCTGCTCAACAAGATCGACCTGCTGCCCTACGTCGATTTCGACGTTGCCGCTTTCCTGGAAGGTGCCCGCGCAGCCAACCCGGGCGTCGAGGTGTTGCAGCTGTCTGCGACCCGTGGCGACGGGGTCACCGAGTGGTACGACTGGTTGCGTGCGCGCCGGGCTTAACGACTCAGTACGACTCCCTCGGCATGATCACCCAGAGCACGATGTAGATGATGAATTGGGGGCCGGGTAGTAGGCAGGACAGCAGGAACACCAGTCGTACGGCGTTGGCGTTCCAGCCGAACCGCTCGGCCAGTCCAGCGCATACTCCGGCGATGACCTTGCCCTTCTGGGGTCGGGTCAGTGACGTACTCATGGAATCCTCCTCGTGGCGACCAGTGCCGTGCCCTCCACTCTGCCCCGCGCGTCGTGCGGCAGCCTCGGTGCGGACCCCGATTCGGGTACCGGGGTCATCCCGGAGATCCGGGCTGGGCTTACAGGGCGGGCGGCCGGGCCTCATAGGGGATGGACAGCACCACCGTGGTGCGGGTGGACACGTTGGCGGCTTCCCGGATCCGGCGCAACAGGTCCTCCAGCGCCCCCGGCGAGGCCACCCGCACGGTGAGGATGTAGGACTCGTCGCCGGCCACCGAGTAGCAGGACTCGATCTCCGGCAGATGGGCCAGCCGCTGTGGGTAGTCGTCCGGAGCGGCCGGGTCGAACGGGGTGAGCGACACGAACGCGGTCAGCGGCAGGCCCAAAGACTCACGGTCCACGTGCGCGGTGTAGCCACGAAGCACACCGCGCTGCTCCAGCCGCCGGACCCGCTGGTGCACCGCGGAGACCGACAGCCCCACCTGCTCGGCGAGATCGGTGAAGCTGAGCCGCCCATCGGTGGTCAGCGCACGGACGATGGCCGCGTCAGTGGGTTCCAGCGCGGCAGTCATACCGGCAATGCAACGAGTTCGCGTGGGCGGTGGTTCAGCCGAGTCGCTCCGTCCTCGCCGACTCCTGCGCTGTTGACTACGACGATGTCTTCAATCCGGGCTCCCCAGCGGCCGGGCAGGTAGATGCCGGGCTCGATGCTGAATGCCATTCCTGGTTCGAGTACCAGATCGTTGCCTGCCACGATGTAGGGCTCCTCGTGTACGTCGAGACCGATGCCGTGTCCGGTCCGGTGGATAAACCGTTCACCGAAGCCGGCCTCGGTGATCGGGCCGCGGGCAGCGGCGTCCACCTCGTGCGCGGTGGCTCCCGGTGCGGCAGCGGCTACCGCGGCGTCCTGTGCGGCCTGGAGCACCGCATAGGTGGCGGCGACGTCTGGGTGCGCCGGTTCGCCCAGGCTGTAGGTGCGGGTGGAGTCGGAGAAGTAACCCTCCGGGGTCGGCCCGCCGATGTCGACGACCACCACGTCCCCGGGCTGCAGCACCCGCTGCGAGACGTCGTGGTGCGGGCTGGCCCCGTGCGGGCCGGAGCCCACGATCACGAACGCCGCCGCGGTGTGTCCCTCCGCGACGATCGCGGCGGCAATGTCTGCACCGACCTGCGCCTCGGTGCGCCCGGCCCGCAGCCACTCCCCCATCCGGGCGTGCACGCGATCGATCGCCTCGCCCGCGCTGGTCAGCGCGGCGATCTCGGCGGCGTCCTTGCGCATCCGCAGCTGCCGCAGCACCGGCGAGGCCAGCTCCTGCGCACACGACGGAAGTTCGGCCCGTAGTCGCAGCACGTGCGCCGCCGGCATCGCGTCACCGATCCCGATACGGGCCGACGACCGCCGCAGCAGGCCGGCGACCAGGGTGTACGGGTTCATGCCGTCAGTCCATTCGGCGATCTCCAGGCCGAGCTTAGGCACCGGAGTGGTGTCCAGTCCGGGGCTCTCCAGCGCGGGGACCACCAGCGCGGGGTCACCCTCGGCGGGCAACACCAGGCAGGTCAGCCGCTCATGTGACGCAGCGGCTACCCCGAGCAGGTAGCGCAGATCCGGGCTCGGAGTGATCAGCAAGGCGTCCAGCCCGGCGGCCCGGGTGGCGTGCTGTGTCCGGGTCAGGCGAGTGGTCAGGGTGTCGAGGGGGGCGGTCACACCGGTAGCGTAGGACTAACGGGGCGGGGTAGCCGAGATGCACCGCCGCTGAGTCGCAGCGACGAAACTGGCAGGCTGTGCGGTCGTGGATGCACCCCTGCTGCTACTCGACGCTGCGAGTCTCTATTTCCGTGCCTATTACGGGGTCCCGCAGTCGATCACCGCTCCGGATGGCGCGCCGGTGAACGCGGTACGGGGCTTCACCGACATGCTGACTCGGCTGATTGAGTCGCGCCGCCCCTCCCGACTGGTCGCGTGCCTGGACCTGGACTGGCGGCCGGCCTTCCGGGTCGCCGCGATCCCGTCGTACAAGGCGCACCGGGTCGCCGAACAGACCCCGCCCGGCGCCGCCGACATCGAGGAGGTGCCGGACACCCTGAGCCCGCAGGTGCCTGTGATCCTCGAACTCCTGGCCGCCGTCGGCCTGGCCACCGCGGGTGCGCCGGGGTACGAGGCCGACGATGTGATCGGCACGCTGGTATCGGCCGAGCGCCGCAACCCGGTGGAGGTGATCAGTGGTGACCGGGATCTGTTCCAGGTGGTTCGCACCGCTCCCACTCCGGTGGGGGTGTTTTACCTCGCCCGGGGGTTGGCCAAGGCGGAGCTGATCGGCCCCGCCGAACTCGCGAAGCGTTACGGGTTGCCCGAAACTGGTGCCGGGCCCGCTTACGCGGACATGGCCGTGCTTCGCGGTGACCCTTCCGACGGGCTGCCCGGAGTGCCCGGGGTCGGCGAGAAGACCGCCGCCATCCTGATCAGCCGCTTCGGATCCGTCGAGGGCCTGCTCGCAGCACTGGACGATCCCACGGCGACGCTCTCCCCTGGTACTCGAGCCAAATTGCGGGCCGCCCAGGACTACCTACAGCTGGCGCCTGCGGTGGTGCGGTTGGCCATCGACGCTCCGGTAAGTCAGGACCGTGACGACGCGTTGCCTTCAGAACCAGCCGACCCCACCGCTCTCACCGCGCTGGCCCGCCAGTGGGGCCTCACCAGTTCGGTGAACCGCCTAGTCGCCACCCTCCAGGCTCAGGAGTAAGTACCGCACGCTGCCGCGCTGAGCCCGCATTTCAGCGGTCGCAGCTCACGTGGTTCAGCGCAGTAGCCGGGACAGCCGTCGGTCGGCCAGCGGCTTGCCGCCCGTCTGGCAGGTCGGGCAGTACTGGAACGCGCGGTCGGTGAAGCTCACCTCCCGCACGGTGTCGCCGCAGATCGGGCAGGGCAGCCCGGTGCGGGCGTGCACCGCCAGACCGGCGCGCTTCTCCCCCCTTGAGCCGGGCGGCGTCCTGGCCGACACAGCGCGCCATCGCGGCCCGCAACACCTGCTGCAGCGCGTCGTGCAACTGGTCCAGCGCCTGCTCCGACAACCGGCCGCTGATGGCGTAGGGCGATAGGCGGGCAGCGTGCAGTATCTCGTCGGAGTAGGCGTTGCCGATCCCGGCGAGCAACGCCTGATCGGTCAATGCGGTCTTGAGCCGGTCGGTTCGCCCGTGTAGCAGCGCGGCGAGCTCGTCGCGGGGCCAGCGAGTCCGACCACCGCAGCCAGCCCGCGCGGGCCAGGTGGGTCACCAGCGAAGGCCCATCGGTGTGCAGCGTCAGGAACAGTTCACCTTGCTGCCCCGCAAGCCACCCGACCTATCTCGTCACCCCCACCGGCGACGGACACCTTGAAGGGTCGCGAGTAGCCTTCGGCCATGGAAACTGTGGTTGTTGGAGCCCGTCGCAGCCGTCTCGCGCAAGCGATGGTGGCCGAGTTCCTGGCCCGGTTGGGCGGTCCGTGTCCCGTGGTGAAGTTCAAGAACCGAGCCGTGACCACGGACGGGGACCGAGACCGTAAGACCCCGCTCAGCGAGGTCAGCGCCGCGAGCGGGAGCGGGGCGTTCTCCGGCCAACTGGAACAGGAACTGCTTGAAGGCCGGATCGACATCGCTGTGCACAGCCTGAAGGATCTGCCGACCGCGATGCCTGACGGCTTGGTCCTTGCGGTGACGCCGCCGCGTGCGGACATGCATGACGCACTGTGTGGTTCGACGCTTGCGGGGCTCCGACGCGGTGCGTCAGTGGGCACTGGGTCGCCGAGACGGATCGCACAGTTGAAGGCACTGCGCCCCGACCTGAACGTCGTTCCCATCCGGGGGAACGTGCCACCGAGGCTCGCGAAGTTGAAGACCGGACTCGATGCGGTGGTCTTAGCGGCGGCGGGACTTCGCCGCCTCGGGCTGGAGGGCAGCATCGCCGAGCTGCTTCCCCTTGACGATTTCCCTCCGTCTCCAGGGCAGGGAGCCATAGGCATTCAGCTGCGTGCCACTGACACCGAGCTGCTAGCGATGCTGAACTCCTACGGCGACCCCACCGCCGACGCCGCAGTGCGCGCCGAGAAAGCATTGCTGGCTAAGTTGCATGGAGGCTGCTCAGTGCCGGTAGGCGCCTATGCGGTACCGTCCAGAGACGGTCTAAAGCTCACGGCGCAGGTCACTTCGCTGGACGGGACACAACGTGTGTTCGCCTCCGCAACCGGTGCTGACGCCCAAATGCTTGGGGAAACGCTGGCCTGCACCATGCTCGAGCGGGGCGCGGAGGCAATCCTGCGGCAGATCCGGGCGCCGGTCTAACCGAGACTCCGGGCGATGTCGGCGGCAGCATAGGTGATGATCTGATCCGCCCCGGACCGCTTGAGCATGGTGAACAGCTCGATGAGCAGCCGATCGCCTTCTGAACGGAGCTTCAGGTATTCACCGGACACCGAGAACGGGGCGATCGGCACCGCGCATGTCTGCTTGAGCGCGACCAGCAAGTCGGCGCAGAACAGCGCTGGTTCCAGGAGTACCATGTCCGCGCCTTCATTCACGAACTCCAAGAATTTCTTCACAGCGGCCTTCGGTCGTGCAGGATCGATCTGGAATACACGGCTTTCGCCAGACACCGGGACCGCGTCCATGGTCTGCCGGTAAGAGTCGTACAAACGTGAATCGAAAATCAGGTGCGGCATGATCTGAACGCCGGGGTGGCCAGCATTATCGAGTGCCTGACTGACGCAGCTCACGCTGCCGCTGAGCATCGCCGCAGGACCAACCACGTCCGCTCCCACCGCAGCCTGAGCCACAGCTTGCTCAGCAATAGCCTCGATCGAGGCCAGCTGATTCGGACGTCCATCTTGGCCCATCAAATGACACTCGCCAGAGTCGGTATACGAGCACAGGCACGTCTCGGTCATCACGATCATTGAAGGATACGCCGACTTGATCTCTCTGATCGACCACGCCATTAGGCTGTCGGGAGCCTTGCCTCGCGATCCGTTACGGTCACGAGCGTCACCGCTCGCGAACACCTTGACGGCCCGAATGCCCAGACCAGCAAGCTCCTTGACTACGGTGCCAATCTCCCTAAGCCGTACGGTTGGCATCGCCCGGCATGACTCATCGGCACGGACCAGCAAGACCATGGCTAGATCCGCAGCTGACAGGATGGGGACATTCTCAGGGTTGACCACGTGCTGGTTCCCTCATGCATGGGTAGTAAGAGATGATCGCACAGGAAGTCAGCTCAGAGCAACAGATTGGTAACTAGATAGGCCCGGGATTTAGGGCAGGCCGAGCCGGAGCCGATGCTGTTCTAACCCCGCGGCTCTTCCTGTGTCGGCTGCCGGACCGACCAGCACCCGACCGCGAGGATCCGTCGCCCCGATGCCCACCCACACTGCTCCGCGAATCGGTGCCCGTGTGCTGCTGCTCGACACCACCGACCGCGTACTGCTCATCCATGCTCTCGACCCCGATGACCCAGGCCACCACCGCGTGGAGCATGTATTCCTCGGTCGGACACCCAGTACGGTGCCGCAGGTCGCGCTCCGGCCGAGCGAGAACGAGAAAGCCGGGCTGATCGAGCGCCGGTGGTGGTCCGCCGCCGAACTCCGGCACTGCCAAGACAAACTCCTACCCGACAACCTTGCCGAACTGCTCGACGCCCTCCTCGCAGGCCGCCCCGGTGACACCCCTCTGACGCTTCTCAGCTGACCGGCATGCCATGCAAGGAGATGCGCGCCTGGCGCCGACGCCGCGATTAGTGCTGATCACCAACACGGCCTTGGATAGCCGGAGTCACCGAATCGCGGTCTGGATGCTGAGGACGCGGAGGTGGTCATCAAGTTCCCGGACGAGGGCCTCGTGGTCGTGGGACGACATGTTGAGACGTGCGGCGCGGATGGTTTCGAGCGCGTGGGCAGAGCCGGTGTGGCGGGCGAGATCGGCGGCGGTGCGGAGTTCGTGACACGCTGGCTCGAGTTCGTTGTCGTGCAGGTATGTCTCCGCGCTGCGGGCGTGGTAGACGGCGCCGTCGCGCACATAGTTCGGGCTGATGCTGCGCAGGGCATTGTCGATGAGCGGGCGTGCCCGCGTCGGCTGGCGGAGGTCGACCCAGCAGGAACCGGCTTGGGCGGCGAGATAGGCTTCGTCGACGTAATAGAGCCAGTCGGGTTCAGTGACGTCCGTGGTCACCGCATCGAGACTTCGTTCAGCATCAATCAGGGCACGTCCGCAGGCCACGGCATCGCCAGCCTTGGCGTAGGCGCGGGCTTTTCGGCTGGCCAGCATCGCAGCGAGTCGGGGGGTGGCATTGTGCCGAACTTGTTGCTGCGCGCTGTCGGTTAAGGACACTGCGTCCTGATAATGGCCCATCAGCACGGCTTGCGAGCTCATGGAGGCAAGCACGTTAGCGCCGGTCAAGGAGTCACCTGCGGTCGCCGAACAACGCAGCGCGGCGATGTAGAAGGACTGCGCCGCCGCGTGGTGGAGAGCGTCGAGATGCAACCAGCCGCACAGCCTGGCTGCCTCGGTGATGAGGCTGAACAACCGTTGTCCGGAATCGGTGTCGGAGTCGGCGTGATCGGCGAGGTGTACCAGCCACCGGAACTCGGCGACAGCAAGTGTGCGCAGCTCGATGCCGCCATGCGCGTCGTCGAGCTGCCGCAGGTCGGCAAGCCTGCGGCTGAGGATGTCCAGGAGCTCTGGGGTCAGCCGGTCCTGGCTGCTACCGCCCGCCCCCGCTGCGAGCGACGGGGCAGCGATGGCGTCGCCCCAGTGCCCAACCAGTGCCGTCAGCGCCCCCGCAGTGATGACCGTGAATCCGCGACGGTTCATAGATCCTCCTGCCAGTTCATGGAGCACCTGAATGGTACCGGCGAGCGACCAGGGCGGTTCGAGCAGCGATGTCACACAGCTGGCACACGCCGATGACATGGACTCCGGTGTGGCCGTGCGGTGTGCTCGATTAACGGAATCTTGCCGCAACTGACCACGAGGAAAGAGGGGCCGTGAAGCTTGCTGGTGACAGCCTGCACCCAGCCAACCGTGTGCACTGCCGGGTGGTGTGGGTCACCTCGGGTGCGGACGGCACCGAGCATGCGATGACCGATGAGCAGATGGTCGCGGGACGCTCTGGGGTGTATGTCGCGCGGTGCGGTGGGCAGGTTCTCGCCGCCTCGATGGTGGTGCCCCCGCTGCGGCGCTTTACCGATTGCGTGTTGTTCCTCCGCCCTGGACAGGCCCGCCATCTACTCGGCGGTCACGTTGTCCGCTGGACGCGTCGGCTGCTCGGCGTCCTGCGGCTCCTCCGGTCCCAGGATTCGCCGTATCCCCCAAGCGGCGACACCCCCATCCTGCGGCCGGACGGAAGTCACGGCGGGGCCGGTCAACACTCCCCCACCCGACCCGGCCCCGCCGTGACCCATCACAACCACGCCGAGGCGTCCTCGTGACCGCCCGCCTGTGCGCAGGTCCGGTGGTGGCGATCCAACAATGCGCCGGGACGGTAGAGGATACCGATCGGCCGGTGCACCTGGCGGTACTGCCCGCCTGGTCGAGGCTTGGAATGACCAGCACCCTCTGCGGAGCGATGCTGACCGTTGAGCCGGTCGAGACAGCTGATCTGGGCGTGGGCATGGCCTGCATCAGCTGCATGATGCTCCGCACCACCACCGAGAGACCGATTACCTCCGTGGGCTCGTTGCCCGCTGGAGGGCCGACACCGGTTGTGACAGGCGTTCGAGGTCGGCGAGGAGGCTCTCGGCGTCATCGGAGTCGACAAATCGGCCTGCCGCCAAGTCTGCGTCAGCTTCCCGCTCTGCGGCCTGGTGACCCTCCGTCCAGAACCAGGCAGTCTCGGCGGGAACCGCCACGTAGGGCACAAGCACCAACTCACCGTCCCGAAGCACCACCTCGACCTGCGCACCTGGCCGGTCCAGACCCAGCGCTCGGCGTGCCTGCACAGGGATGGTCACAGTGCCGCTGCGTTGCTGAACGGACACAAACCCGAGATGACCGGTCCACACGGCAAGATTACACGAAACCAGGAATCCAGGATTCACCCGCTTGTCCGCCAACCGCCGAGCTCGTCCCGCAGGGTGATCGCGTCGGTGGGGCAGATCTCCACGCACTCGCCGCAGGAGGTGCAGCGGGACGCGATGACGACCGGGCGCCGGGGGGCCGAACGCAGGGCGTGTTCCGGGCAGGTGAGCAGGCACGCGCCGCAGGCCGTACACGCCGAGCTGATCGCCAGTGGGTTCGGTGACGCCAGTGGGCTCAGTGCTGCCACGGCGACCGTGACGTGTTCGCCGCGCAGTTTGGGCACGACGAGTGCGCCGCCACCGAGGTCGCGGGCGGCGAGTAGCGCGGCGGCCTCGGCGACGCTGCGGGTGCCGACGTACCCACGCACGGATTCGCTGGGATGCGGGACATCGACGGCGTCCAGCTCAGCCACCGGGTAGCAGTGCAGCGGCGCACCGTGCTCCGCGACTACGGCGAGCAGGCCGGGCTCGTCGCGGCGACGGTCGACAGTGGCGAAAGCGGCGATCTCCGCCAGGTTCGGCACGGCCAGCCGCAGCGCCGATCGCACTGCGTCGGGGCGCACCCCGCGGGACGATCCGAGCCCGACGACGAGGCCGAGGGCCCGTCCCGACGAGTGCGTCACCGCTGGCCCCAGAGCAGCAGTATCGGGTTGGTCGCGGCGAGGCGCACCGAGCCGTCGGGCAGCTCGGCCAACCGGGATGCCGCGAGCTGCACCCCGTCCACCTTGTGGCCCGCATCGAGCAGCGCGGTACGGCAGGGCGCGACACGGTCCAGCGCGGCTAACGCGACTACGACCCGGGGGGCGACCTGGGCTGCGGCCCGCACCACATCCGGGCCTCCCCCGCCGACGAACGCCGCATCCGGTTCGGGCAGCCCGTCCAGCGCGGCGGGCGCGGTGCCCTCGATCATCCGGACGTCCACCCGGTGCGCTCGCGCATTGGTCAGCACCCGGGAGCATTGCTCGGGATCACGCTCGACGGCGATCACGGCCGCCCCGAAGCGGGCGCACTCCACCCCCACCGAGCCGGACCCCGCACCCACATCCCAGACCAGCCGACCCGGCGCCGGGGCCAGCCGCGCCAGTACCAGCGCGCGGACCTCCGATTTAGTGATCATGCCGTCGCGGTGTGAGAACTCCGATTCATCCAGCGCCCAGCCGGTTGCGGGGGGCATCGGTTCGCCGCCGGCGATCCAGCTTCGCGACGGCACGGCGTGCTCGTCGGCCAGACACAGCACGACGTGCGGGTCACGCACCGGCCCGCCGTCGTAGTGGCGCAACCGCTGAGCGGGTCCGCCCAGTTCTTCGGCGACCAGGATGCTGCGGTGCCACCCCATCAGCCCGGCCACGATCTCAGGAGCGCCGGCGCCCGGTGCCGTGAGCACGGCAACAGCAGGATGCGCACGGCAGACGTTGAGCGCGGGGCGCAGCGACCTGCCGTGTGCCGAGACCACGGCGACGTCGTCCCAGGGTCTGCCCAGCAGGGCGAATGCCCGCGCCACGCTGGATCGGGCGGGCAGCACCGTCGGCGCCAGTCCGCGCGTGCGCAATGCTCGCAGGATGCCGAAGAACCCGGGATCACCGCTGGCCAGCACCACTGTGCGCGACGTGTCTGCCAGCCGATCCAGATCCCCGGGCCCGAGCACAGTGGCATCGGCAGGCACCGCCACCTCGGCGAGCTGATGGGGCGCCCCCACCACGAGCTGCGCGTTGGTCAACGCCGTACTCGCCTCCGGTGGCAGTGCGGCACCGTCCAGCCCGATTACGGTGATGCTCATGTCACCCAGGCCGGTTCTGTCGCGGCGACCACCCGCTGGCCGGTGAAGTCGACCATGGCTACCCGGGCCGCCAGCTCCCGCCCGGCTTCAGCGCTGAACCGGCGCAAGGTGTCGGCCACCCGCGCGCACACCTCGTCCCCGCAGGGCCGCAGCAGCCCGGTGGCCTCCCACACCTCATAAGCCCGCCGGGCGGTGACGGCGCTGCGGATTTCGGCGACATTGTCCGGGCAGGCACCGTGCGCGGCGGTGATCTCGGCCAGCAGCCCGGTGTCGACTTTGGACCGGGTGTAGTGGGTCATCAGCAATCCGGATGCCAGCTTGGTCAACTTGCCGATCATGCCGACGAACACGACTGCGGTCAGGCCGTGCTCTACCGCGCGGCGCAGGGCTGCCCCGGTGAAGTCGCCCACCTCGACGAAGGCCACCGGCGGCAGGTCCGGCAGCAGCCGCATCGCGCCGCGCTCGGTCCGTCCTCCGGTGGCCAGCACCATCATGGGTACCTGCTGGGCGGCCATCACCGACACCGCCTGCTCGACCGACGCCCGCCACGATGCGGTGGAGAACGGGCGGACTATCCCGGTGGTGCCCAGGATGGAGATACCGCCCTCGATGCCCAGGCGGCGATTGGTGGTCTTGCGGGCCATTCGCTCACCGCCAGGCACGCTGATCGTGACGTCGACTCCCTGCTCACCGGTCGCCTCGCGGACCGCGGTTGTGATCATCTGCCGGGGTACCGGGTTGATCGCCGGTTCACCGACCGGCAGGCCCAGCCCGGCGCGGGTAACCACGCCCACCCCGTCGCCGCCGTGCAGTACGACCTCACCGTCAGAGCGCCAGGCGACGGTCGCGGTGAGATGCGCGCCATGCGTGACGTCGGGGTCATCGCCGGCATCCTTGACGACCACCGCCGTGGCCGTGCCGTTCTGCATGTGCAGTGCGTGGACGGTGAACGTGTGCCGGTCGCCGGAGGGAAAGGGAATGTCCACATGGGATTGAGCGGTGCCGTGGGATAGCGCGGTCACGGCGGCTTTCGCGGCAGCCGCCGAGCAGGCGCCGGTGGTGAACCCGGTGCGCAACGCAACAGGGCGAACCTTCGCGGTGCGGGGCAGGTCCGGTTCGCGCAGCGGAGGCTGGTTCATAACTGCGCTCCTCGGCCTCCTCGCGGCGGGAGGATCAGCACCGTCGACAGGTAGCTTGCCGTGTCAGTCTCGGCCAGCGGGGTGATCCGCTGGTCCGGAGTGCCGAGGTGCTCGGCGCACCAGGCACGGTCCAGCGCACCCGCTGCCAAAACCCGCTCGCGCAGCTCCGCCATCCTACGGGCGCCCTTGTACGCGACCACCGTCCCGCGTTGCGCCAGCGCGGCGTCGAGCGCGTCGAGGCCGCGGGACAGTGGGAGCAGGGTGAGCGGCTCGGATCCCTCGACCAGAGTCACACCGGCCGCGCTGGCGGCGGCTTGCATCGCCGTGATGCCGGGAATCGTGCGGATCCGGACTTCGGGCAGTAGCTCGCGCACGGTCGCGGCCAGGTAGCCGAAGGTGGAGTACACCGAAGGATCTCCGAGGGTGGCGAACGCCGCTGTTCCGCTGTGCTCTCGCAGGTATGCCACCACCCGTGCGGCGGCGGCGTCCCAGAGCTCGTAGCGGCGTTGTTGGGGGCCGTCAATCTCGTGGTTGAGCGCGAACACCAGGCGCTCCAGACGGTCGTGGGTCAGATGTGCCCGCACCACCGCCTCAGCCCGACCTGCCACGTCGAGGGCCATCACCGGCACGAACACCCGCCCGGCGGCGTTCAACTCACTTACCGCAGCGACGGTGAGCAGGTCCGGACTCCCCGGACCCACCCCCACGCCTACCAGTTCCGGTGTCAAGACTCACCCTTCGCACAGTGCGCCACAAAGCGTGCCACCGCACCTGGATGCGCAACCGGATGGGTATGCAGGAAGGACGCGTGCACCCCGGCCGTGACGAAGCCCTCCGGCGCCGCGTCGGACCACGCCCAGGCCGGTGTGCCCGCACGCGGGGTCACCACCGTGCGGTGGAACTCGTGACCACGCACCCGGGCGCCTTCGGAGTGCAGCACCGAGTCGCGCAACGCCACCGCGTCCCGGTAGCCCAGCACCAGCCGTCCGGTCATCGCCGCATCGGCGTCGAGCACCCCGCACATCGGTTCACCATCCAAGGTGCGGCACAGGTAGAGCAGCCCGCCGCATTCCGCGTGCACCGGCGCCCCGCTGCGGGCCAGGGTGGCCACTTCGGCGCGCAGCCGGGTATTGGCGGACAGTTCGGCGGCGTGCTCCTCGGGGAATCCACCGGGCAGCACCAGCCCGGCCGTGCCGGGGGGCAGTGACGTCTCGCGCAGCGGGTCGAAAGGTGCCACCGTCGCCCCGGCCGCAGCGAGGAGTTCGGCGTGCTCGGGGTAGCCGAAGGTGAAGGCCGGTCCGGCTGCTACCGCCACCACCGGCTGTCCGGATACCGCAACGACCTCGTCCGCCGGATTCCATGCTGCTTTTCCTGGTGAGGCGGTTCCCAGGGACAGCACCGCATCCAGGTCGACCTGCGCGGCGACGGCGTCGGCCCAGCGGTCCACCACGGCGACGGCAGCGGCGTGTTCGGCGGCGGTGACCAGCCCCAGATGCCGGGACGGCACCGCGAGCGCGTCATCGCGGCGCAGCGCCCCGAGCACCGGCAGGCCCACTTCGACACAGGCCTCCCGGCAGACCTGCTCGTGCCGCTGCGAGCCCACCCGGTTGAGCACGACCCCGCCGATCCGCACGCTCGGGTCGAACGATCGGAAACCGTGTAGCAGTGCGGCCAGGCTTCGGCCCTGCCCCCGCACGTCGACGACGAGCAGCACCGGTGCCCGGAGCAATGCGGCGACCTGCGCGGTCGAGCCGTGGCCCGGCGTCCCGGTCCGGCCGTCGAACAGCCCCATTACGCCTTCCACCACGGCGACCTGTGCCCCGGAGGCTCCATACGCGGCCAGTGGCCCGATCCGCTGCTCCCCCACCAGCACCGGGTCGAGATTGCGTCCGGGCCGCCCGGTGGCCAGCGCGTGGTAGCCCGGATCGATGTAGTCCGGCCCCACCTTGAACCCGGCCACCGTCGTACCCTGCCGCCGCAGCGCCGCCATCAACCCCGTGGCCACCGTCGTCTTGCCGACCCCCGACCCCGGAGCGGCGATCACCACCCGTGCGTGGTCCGGCGAGCCAGAGCCGACCCACTGCTGGTTACCCACTGAGGACCTAGGTATTTGGCACACGCTGAGGAACGGTATCCGCGAATCCGGTACTCCAGCCGCACGCCGGGAGGAATGAAGCAGGTCTTCGATGACCAGGGCACTCGGCGGAGTGTTCACTTCGCCGTAGGGAGACCGTCCACAGTTCGGTGCGGCCGATGTCGCCGAGCACGCCTGCCAGACTTCCACGCGGGCTGCTAGGTCAGTCGGTCAGGTGGTGCAGCTGACTGCCCTTGATCCGATCCACGAGCGGCCGCCCCTCGTCCGGACCGCGCCCGTCGATCACGTGCTGGACCGCCTGCTCGATGAGGGCCGCCGTCGGCCGGTCGGTCTTGCGGATCTCATGCAGCCACTCCCGCACCTCGGGATGGATCACTAATAGCCACCTGACCACCAGGCCAATATAACGAATGCATTATGTCAAGGGCCACCACACCCCGGACCTCCCCGCACGCATGCGGCGTTCATCTCGGCCGCCGCCGGCTCATGGGAGAGTTTCGAAGGCACGTACGCTCCATGATCACAACAAGCGCCGCTACTACCAGGCGACCGATTCTGCCCCTGCTAACCCGATGAGCCGTCGGCGCCTGAACCGTGTCGAAGAAACGTACTCATCTGCCGCGTGGCGCGTGTTGCCGGACTCACGCATACCGACTGGACGTAGCGCCGGAGCTGATCTTCCGTGTCTTCATCGGTCGGGAGATGGCTATGGCGGTGCTGTTGGCTGTTCGGGCGACCTTCAGGTCAGGCTTGGGGCGGGATCGTGTCCTTCATGGCGGTGCGGAAGTCGGCCACGGCGGGCACGATGTTCCAGGGTGCGAGCCGGTCGTTCAGTTGAGCCAGCGTGGTGAGGGTGCGGGCTGAACCGGTCTGGACGCCGATCGGCAGCGCCTCCAGCCCCAGGGTGGCGGCGTGCTCGACCTCGTGAGCGCCAACCTGGGCCAGTGCGGTCCGGGCGAGGATGACGCCATAGGCACGTCGGTAGCGGCCGGGAAAGTCTGCGATCGCGTTTTGGAAGATATGGGCGGCGCTGCGGTAGTCCCCCAGGACCATCCAGCTCTGCGCCTCTCCGAGAGCGATCCAGTTCTCGTTGAGCCACGGCCCGTACGGGGAAGCCGGATCGTCATCGAGGGTGTCGAGCAGTTCGCGAGCCCGGTCGTGGGCCCGTTGCGTTGCCGCCTGATCGCCACTGAGCGCGTAACCGTAAGCAGTACGGCTGGCAGCTATGACCGCGAGGCGGCTGCGCGGTGGGGCCATCCGCAGCGCTTGTTCGCCGGCGCCGATCGCGTCGGCAGCCACCCGCATGCCGCGAGCCAGACGTGCTTTGTCCGCCAGGATGTACACGGTGAGATCATGGTCGGCCGCCAGGTGGGACAATCCGAGTGCGCGGTCGTTCCAGGACTCGGCCAGATGATGCTCACCTGAATCGTAGTAGAGCCCGCCGCACAACACGCTGTACTGCGCCTGCACTCGGTACAGCTGTCGGCAGTCGGCTCCGCGCCAGCTCGACCGGAGCTGCTGCATGATGGCGACCTGCTCGCGCACCACCGGGATGATGTGTCGTGAACCGAACAGGTTGTCGTTGTCGATGAGTACCTGCCGTAGCTGCTGGAAATGCTCGATGGGATTCACATCACCGGCGGCCGGAAAGGACGCGACACGGTCCGTGGCGGCGGAGAGTGTGACCGGCATCGCGGTCAGGCCTACAGCGGCAGAGCCGAAGCCCTGGAGGACAACTCTGCGGGGGACGGACACGAAGACCACCCTTCCGTCAGCCGTACGGGTCGGGACGACGATCTCCGCACCGGTATCCAACGCCGCTGGGAAACTCGCCTCGCTCGCCAGACTACTGGCCTGGCTGGCCACATGGACCTCATCGCCGGCCACATGAGAGGACTCTTGATCACCTGTTCCCGCCGGCTGGTTGGCCGCTGCATCAGCCAGTGCGTGCAGCCGGACGAGCGCACCGTGCGTTACCAGGACCTGGTCACAGCTCTCGGCCAGTCCCGGTGGAATGGATCGTTCGGCGCGCTCGATTTTGGCCAGGTAACTGGGATCGCAGTGCAGTTGTCGGCCCAGATCGACCAGTGACAGGCCTGGGCGACTCGCAGCGCCCGCAGCTCGGCACCCCAATAGTGGTGCAGGTTCTCGTGCGGTGTCAGCTCGTTCGGTCACTGCCCCATGTCGGTCCTCCCCTGATGAGGTCTGTGTGGCCATCAGCAATAGGCCACATGTATAACGGGAATTTGTAGCAATTCGCCCGGGCAGCCTAGAGGAGTCCGATGTAATCCGTCACGGTAGGCCATGTACAAATCTGGAATCGGTGACGGCAGCCGAGCAGTATCGCCGTCATGAATATCGCCCGGAGCCTGCGCCCGGTGGTCCGATGACCACACCGAACGGCATCTGCGACGGAGCGGGTGGAGAATGAGCGCCGGGGTACGGCCGGTGCATCGTCGGCAAGCGCCCGCGCGCTACCATTCGATGCCACGCTGGCCTTTCTGCCCCAGATCCATCGGGTGTTTGACTTTGGTCATCTCCACCACGAGGTCGGCGGCATCGAGCAGCGCGGTAGGGGCGTGCCGACCGGTGATGACCACATGCTGGTGGCCCGGGCGCTCCGCCAGCACGGCCAGCACGTCGTCGATGTCCACCCAGCCCCAGTGCAGGGGATAGGTGAACTCATCGAGTACATACAGGTCGTGGGTGTGGGCGGCCAATCGGCGGGCGATCTCCGCCCAGCCCTCCGCTGCGGAAGCGGCGTGGTCGGCCTCGGTGCCCTGCTTGCGGGCCCAGGACCAGCCCTCGCCCATTTTGTGCCACTCGACGGGTCCGCCCTGGCCGGTGCTTCGGTGCAGTTCGTCGAGGGCCCGGAACGCGGACTCCTCCCCCACCTTCCACTTCGCGGACTTAACGAACTGGAACACGCCGATCGACCAACCCGCGTTCCAGCCGCGCAGTGCCAGGCCGAAGGCGGCGGTGGACTTCCCCTTCATCACTCCGGTGTGCACAATCACCATCGGCCGGTTGCGCCGCTGTCGGGTGGTGAGCCCGTCGGCGGGGACGCTCACCGGTACGCCCTGGGGCATATCGACCTCCTACGCGGCAACGGTGCGGGCGGCGCGGACCACCCCGGCCACGGCATCAGCGGACAGCTCCTCCAGCCGCACGCAGGCGCCACGCAGCGCGACGGCGAGCTGGCCCGCCAGCCCCAGCCGGACCGGCCCGGACTCGCAGTCCACCACGATCGAGGCCACACCGTCGCGGTGCAGCAGGCCGGCCGCGCGCAGTGCGGTGTCCATCCCGCCGTGCGTCGCCCGGCCGTCGGTGAGCACTACCAGCAACGCTCGTCGGGTGGGGTCCCGCAGCCGTTCGGTGGCCAGCACGCGTGCCGAACGCAGCAGCCCTTCGGCCAGCGGAGTGCGCCCGCCGGTGCGCAGCGCCCGCAGCCGGGCGGCACCTGCCTCCACCGACGAGGTGGGGGGCAGCACCACCTCCGCCCCGCTACCCCGGAAGGTGACCAGCCCGACCTTGTCTCGACGTTGGTAGGCGTCCAACAGCAGGGCCAGCACAGCGCCGGTCACCGCGGACATCCGGGCCCGCGCGGCCATCGAGCCGGACGCGTCGACGGCGAAGAGCACGAGGTTGGACTCCCGGCCTTCGCGAACCGCGCGCCGGACGTCCTGGCGGTGCAGCACCAAGCCCGGGCCACGGCGCCCACGGTCGTGTTGGTGCGGGGCGGCGGCGGCCAGTGTGCCGAGCAGGTGCAACCCAGTGCCGTCTAGTGTGGACGACCGGATGCTGCGGCCGGTGGTTGTCCTGGCCCGAGATCGCCGGCCAGGGGCTCCGGCGCCGAGGCCGGGTACCTGCAGCAGCCGCGCGCGGAAGGGTACCGGGGGCGCGGGCGCCTGCCGCTCACCAGCGGCACCATTTCCCGGCACCGCCGGACTCTCACTTCCCGGCACCGCCGGGCGTTGGGCACCGTTACCGCTCTGGACGTCAGCGGGTGGCTGATCGGGTGCGCCACCACCCGGGTCGTCGGGTGGTCCCTCGGGCGCAGGTGACTGACCAAGATCGCTTGAGGCTTGGCGTAGCGCGTCCTCGAGCTGCTCGCCGTCCAGCCCAGGTTCGTCGAACGGGTCGCGGCGGCGACGGTGGGGCAACGCCAGCCGGGCGGCGACCCGGACGTCGTCCTCGCACACCGTGTCGTCCCCCCGCCAGGCGGCGTGCGCCAGCGCGGTGCGGGCCAGCACCAGGTCGGCGCGCATTCCATCGACCTCGAACGTGGCACACACCGCGGCGACCCGGTGCAGCTGGTCATCCGGAAGCGACACCCCGGGCAGCAAGCAGCGGGCCGCGGTGATCCGCTCCGCGAGCGCACCGTCGTGCGCCTGCCAGCTCGCCGCGAAGCCGGCTGGATCCGCCTCGTAGGCCAGCCGACGGCGCACCACCTCCACCCGCGTCTGGACATCGCGGGAGGCGGCCACCTCCACGGTGAGACCGAAGCGGTCCAGCAGCTGCGGGCGCAGCTCCCCCTCCTCCGGGTTCATGGTGCCGACCAGCAGAAACGACGCGGCATGCGACACCGACACGCCGTCACGCTCGACATGTGCGCGGCCCATCGCGGCGGCGTCGAGTAACAGGTCGACCAAGTGGTCCGGCAGCAGGTTGACCTCGTCGACATAAAGCACGCCGCGGTGCGCGGCGGCCAGCAACCCGGGCTGGTAGGCGGAAATGCCCTCGGTGAGGGCTCGCTGCAGGTCCAGCGAGCCCACCAGGCGGTCGTCGGTAGCGCCGACCGGTAGCTCGACCAGCCGGGCCGCGCGGGTCTCGCCTCCCACCTGGGCATGCGGGCCGTCCGGGCAGGCCGGGTCCGGTATTGAGGGGTCGCAGCAGAATCGGCATCCCGGCACCAGCCGCACCGGGGGCAGCAGCGCCGCCACCGCCCGGACCACCGTCGACTTCGCGGTGCCCTTCTCGCCCCGCACCAACACTCCACCGATCCCCGGGTGCACCGCGGTCAGCAGCAGGGCCAGCCGGAGATCCTCATGCCCGACGATCGCGGCGAACGGATAGCGGGCAGTGCTCACCGGACGATCGTTGCAGATGACTGTTCTCTCGGCGACCAGCCCACCCTCGCCGATCGCTCGCGGCGCATCGGCACGTGCGCAACGCCTTGCTCGACGAACTCCGCGCCGACCGGTGCGAAGCCGAACGTACTGTAGAGCCCGGTCAGATGAGACTGTGCATCGAGCACGCAGGGGGCGTCGCCCACCTCGGCCAGCGCCGCCTCCAGCAGCCGCCGGGCCGCGCCTTTGCCCCTTGCGTGGCTGGCCGCACAGACCCGACCGATCCGGAACTGACCCTCAGCCGGCTCCAGCATCCGCAGGGTTGCCTGAACGTTCTCGATGTCAGCGCCCGGCGCGAGCCAGAAGTGCCGCGTTGTCGCGTCTAGGTCCCGGCCGTCCAGCTCCTGATAGGGACACCCCTGCTCGACCACGAGTACCTCCACCCGCAGGCGCAGCAGGGCGTACAGCATCGTGGGCGCCAGGTCGGCGGACAGCCGCCGGTGGAGCAGGGTGTGGTCCATATGGATCAATCCAGCTTGTCGTCGATATCGTCTGCATAGGACGCTACTCGCACGAAGACGCCGGGTGCACTCTCGCGGCCGCAACCACTACCCCATGAGGTGATGCCGATCAGGCGGCCGGATGCGATCAGCGGGCCACCTGAGTCGCCGTAGCAGGCATCCGCCCCGCCACTGGGCTCCCCGGCGCAGACCATTTCCTGCGAGTTGAACTCCTCGTAGGTGTCGGCACAGTCCGAGTCGGCGATCAGCGGGACTTCGGCGCTGCGCAGCACCGGCGACGTCGGCCCAGCCTCCGAGGTGTATCCCCAGCCGAACACCGTAGCGGGTACGCCGGCCCGGTAGGCGTCTTGGTCGTCCTCCAGCGGTACTGGGCGGTAGGGCACCGGATAATCGAGGAGCAACACCGCGACGTCGTCGCCCTCGATCGGGGACTCGTAACCGGGGTCGACCCAGTAACGCACCACCCACCGCTCTTCGCCCTTGTTGCTGCGCAGGTCGGTGCGCCCCGCAATCACCCGAACACTGCCTGCTGGGTAGCCGCTGATGCAGTGCGCGGCGGTGACCACCCGATCGGGGGCGACCAGCGCACCGCCGCAGTAGGCCGCGTCGCTTTTCCCTCTGGCCAGGGCGACCACCCACGGGTACGCGGCGGCGCTGGTTGGCTCGCCCCCGACGATGCGGGGTTCCGCTGGGGCACCGGAGCCCGGCCTACCAGGGGAATCGGCGCTGGAGGGCGCGCCAGCCAGCGCCACTGGCGTGCAGATCGCGGCCAAGAGAACAGCGATCCCCAGGGTGGCCCGCCCGATTACCCGCATCCCACCTGCCTCCCAGCCCTTGAACCGTCACGCACTGCGCCGCGACACTCCATCAGGTGGGGAACGGGAGATCAAGCCCGGGTGAGTAGGAATACCCTGTGGAGCTATGCGACTACAATAAGTTACAGCAGTCCCTGGCCCTGCTCGAGATCTCCCTCCAGGTCCAGATAGACCGCTCGCAGGGCTTCGAGATCGGCCGGATCGGGCTGCGCCCATAGGCCCCGGTCGGCGGCTTCGAGTAGCCGCTCAGTCATCCCGCGCAGCGCCCACGGGTTGGACTGCCGCAGGAACTGCTGCACCTGCTCGTCGAGCACATACGACTGGGTGAGCTGGTGGTACATCCAGTCCTCCACCACGCCCGCGGTGGCGTCGAAGCCGAAGAGGTAGTCGACGGTGGCGGCCAGCTCGAAAGCGCCCTTGTAGCCGTGCCGCTGCATCGCGGCGATCCACCGTGGGTTGACCACCCGGGAGCGGAAGACCCGGCGGGTCTCCTCAGCCAGCGAACGCGTCTTCACCGCATGGGGCACCGCGGAATCACCCACATAGGCGCCTGGACTGCGCCCAGTTAATGAACGCACCATGGCGACCATCCCGCCGTGGTACTGGAAGTAGTCGTCGGAATCGGCAATGTCGTGCTCACGGGTGTCGACGTTCTTGGCGGCCACGGTGATGCGGCGGAAGGCGTGCTCCATGTCGCTCCGCGCGGCGGCTCCGTCCAGCCCTCGCCCGTAGGCGTAGCCGCCCCAGGTGGCATAGACCTCGGCGAGGTCGGCGTCGGTGCGCCACTGTCCGCTGTCGATCAGCGGCAGCAGCCCGGCGCCGTACGCGCCGGGTTTGGAGCCGAAGATCCGGGTGCGGGCTCGGCGGTCGTCGCCATGGGTGGCCAGGTCGGCCCGGTAGTGCGCGGCGACGTAGTTGTCCTCGTCCGGTTCGTCCAGCCGCGCGACCGTCTCGATGGCGTCGTCGATGAGCGCCACAACATGCGGGAAGGCGTCCCGGAAGAAACCGGAGATGCGCAGCACCACGTCGATGCGGGGCCTGCCGAGCTCGCCGAGTGCGACCACGTCCAGTCCGCTGACCCGCCGCGATGCGTCGTCCCAGGTCGGGCGGACGCCGAGCAGCGCAAGCACCTCGCCGATGTCGTCGCCCTGAGTACGCATAGCGCTGGTGCCCCAGACGGTGAGCCCCACCGAGGTGGGCCATGTTCCAGCGTCGGCGTGGTGCCGGGCCAGCAGGGAGTCCGCCAGCGCGGCGCCCACCTCGAAGGCGTTACGAGACGGGATGGCCTTGGGGTCCACGGAGTAGAAATTGCGCCCGGTGGGCAGCACCGAGACCAGCCCACGAGTGGGCGAGCCGGATGGGCCGGGCTCGACGAATCGCCCTTCCAGGGCCCGCAGCACGTTGGTGATCTCGGCGGGGGTGCCTGCCAGCCGGGGCACCAGTTCGGTGCAGCCGAACCGCAGCACCGCCTCGATTCGGTCGCTGGACCGCACCGCGTCGCCGATGCAGTCGCCAAGGCACACGGTGATCGCGTGCCGGGCCAGATCGGGCGACCAGGGCCGGTGCCCTTCTTCCGAGCCGGCGAGGTAGTCCAGGAGCTTGCGGGCGGTGAGTTCGAGACAGTCGATGACGTCGCTCGCCCGGACGTTCCCTTCGCCGGGGTGGTCCTTTCCGGTGGTCTCCCAGAACAGCGTCGCCGGGACCTTGACCAGCGCGCCGGGTTCGGCGAGCAGCGCCTGCTCGTCCAGGCCGATCCACTCGGCGATGGCGGCCCGCAGCCCGGGTAGCGGCGCGCCGGAGCCGAACACCTGACGGGCTCGCAGGATCGCCAGCACGTCGTTCACCAGCTCGCCACCCTCAGGGGCCCGGCCCAGCACGTGCAGCCCGTCGCGGATCTGCACGTCCTTGATCTCGCACAGGTACCCGTCGAGATGCAGCACGAAGTCGTCGAAGTCCGCCTCGTCGGGGGCGGCGTCGGCACCCAGATCCCGGTGCAGCTGGGCGCTCTGGATCAGGGTCCAGATCTGGTCCCGCAGGGTGGGCAGCTTCTCCGGGTCCAGCGCGGCCACGGTGGCGTACTCGTCGAGCAGCTGCTCGAGCCGGGCGAGGTCGCCGTAGGTGTCGGCACGGGCCATCGGCGGGATCATGTGATCGACGATGGTGGCGTGCGCCCTGCGCTTGGCCTGGGTGCCCTCACCAGGGTCGTTGACGATGAACGGGTACACCAGCGGCAGGTTGCCCAGTACGGCATCCGGGGCATCCTCAGCGGCCAGCCCCAGGCCCTTGCCGGGCAGCCATTCCAGGTTGCCGTGCTTGCCCAGGTGCACCACGGCGTGCGCACCGAACGAGTGCTCCAGCCACCGGTACGCTGCGAGGTACTGGTGCGAAGGGGCCAGCTCGGGGTCGTGGTAGATCGCCACCGGGTTCTCGCCGAACCCGCGCGGAGGCTGGATCATCAGAATTACATTGCCGAACCGCAACGACCCGACGTAGATCGCCTCCCCAGAAATGTCGGTGCCGTCCACATACAGCTGCCCCGGTGGTTCACCCCAAGCCCGAATGACAGACTCCCGCAGGCTCTGCGGCGCAGCCGTGAACCATTCCATGTATTGCGCAGCGGGGATCCGGATGGCTGCGTCCGCCATCTGCTCCTCGGTGAGCCATTCCACGTCGTGTCCACCCGCGGCGATCAACCGGTGGATCAGCGCGTCGCCCTCCAGCGTGTCGACGTCCAGGTCCCCCAGGTGGTATCCGGCCTCGGCGAGGGCGCGCAGCAGCACCACCGCGGAAGCCGGGGTGTCCAGGCCCACGGCGTTGCCGATGCGCGAGTGCTTGGTTGGGTAGGCCGACAGCACGATCGCGAGTCGCTTGTCCGCAGCGGGTATGTGGCGCAGCCGGGCCAGCGCGACGGCAGTGCCCGCCACCCGGGCGGCCCGCTCGGGATCGGCCACATACACCGGGATGCCGTCTGCTCCAGGCTCCTTGAAGGAGAACGGCACCGATACCAGCCGTCCGTCGAACTCCGGGATCGCGACCTGCATGGCGGCGTCCATCGGGGACAGTGCCGCGTCGCTGGCCTGCCAGGTCGACCGCGAGGTGGTCAGGCACAAGCCTTGGAGCACCGGGACGTCCAGCGCGGCGAGCGCGCCAGCCTCCCAGGCGTCCTCCTCGGCGCCTGCGCTGCCGCCCGCCGCGAGCACCGTGGTGATCACCGCATCGCAGCGCCCCAGCAGCGTGCACAGCCCGTGGGCCTGCGTATCGCCCAGTCCACGCAGTGAGCCGCAGAACACCGCCAGCGCATTCGCCCCGGCGGCCCGCACGGCATCGGCCAGGACGTCGACGAAACCGGTGTTCCCGGCCAGCGCATGCGCGCGGTAGAACACGATGCCCACGGTCGGGCGCCCCATATCCTCCGGCGTGTCAGGCTCCTGTGCACGGTGTGTCTCCGTGCCGTGCACGCCGTACTCAGGGGTAGGGGCCGGTGGCTCGAAGCCCTCCCCGGTGAACAGCACGGTGTCGGACAGGAAGCGGGCCAGCTGCGCCAGGTTCACAGGCCCCCCGGCGACCAGGTAGCGCAGCGCCTCGGCGACCACTCCCGCCGGGACCGTCGAGGCCGCCATGAGCTCAGCGTCCGGCGTCGCCTCACCGCCCAGGCAAACTGTCGGCACCCCCGACCGCAGCAGCGCCGTGAGCCCCTGCTCCCACGCCCGCCGTCCGCCGAGCAAGCGGACAATCGCGATGTCCACATCATCGAGCAGCGCGGGGAGCTCGGCGGGCTCGGTCCGGGCCGGGTTGGCGACTCGGTAACCGGCACCACAGCCGTGGGCGGCGAGCAGATCGGTATCGGCGGTGGACAGCAGCAGGATCCGCACTCCAACTCCTCCTTCGAGGACGGCGAGGCCCGCCGCGCTGAGCACGGCGGGCCTCGGGACACTGGGTCGCTCGCCCTCTGGCGACACAATCCTAACTTCAGCGGCCGACGTCGATCACGACGCGATCCGGGCCGGTGAGCGTGAACACGGTGACCGACGTCTGCTTGCGCATCCCGATCCCGATGCTCAACACCGCTTCGAAGTCGCCGGTGATCGCCACCGCCATGACGTTGGACAGGTTGCGGGTGCGGAATTTCTGCGGCCCCAGGTAGGTGGCGTTACCCGCGTCGTCGTGCGCAGCTGCCCCCTGCATCCGCACTTGGGCGAACGCGCACCCGGTGAGCCACTCGATCCGGTCGGAGGGGTCCTGTTTCAGCTCGTCGACGAACTCGGAGCGGACCGGCGGGCGCCCGCCGGAGAAATCGAGCACGATCCGGTCGAACGTCGGATGCACTCCGGTCCGGATACCGGTGAGGGTCGGCACCGAGTTCTGCGAGGCCACCGCCTGCGCCGGGATGGCGCCTGCGGTAACCACCGCGGCGCCCAGAAGTATTGTGGCGAGCGCTCCGACGGCTCGTCTGGTGATCGTGCCCATGGTGACCTCTTACGGTCGTGAATCGGGCGGTACGATCAATAAGACGTCCGAACGGGTGCCTGGTCGCCCCCAATAGTGGTCCCCCAATTGGCGGGGTAAGCCGCTACTCGATGCGCTGCTTCCCTGCTCTGCCACGGACGTTGCTCCCTATGCTGTTCCAGCGGATCAGGTTTTCGCGCGAGTGGTGGCACGCCTTGTTGAGCTCGCCACTGGCATGGTGTCTCGCAGCAAGATGCTCAGATCATGAGAAATCTCGACGATGAGATCGGATCCAAGCCTCCAGAGGACGTGGGGGTTGGTGACGATCAAGACGTGTGGGAGAAGCTGGCGCCAGGCCGACCATGCCTGCGGATTGTTCCACGGGTCGGCGGGGACTGCGGCACGCAGCAGCCGAATGGTGCAGGTGGGCAGGTCGGGTTGTTGAGGGGGTTGAGTACGCAGGATGGCGGCGAGCAGTCGGTGCAGTTGCAGGGTGGTGGGCTCGACGCGGGCCAGCCCGCTCTGGCGCAGCAGCCGGATCAGCTCGGTGAACGCCAGCGGATCAGCGGCCTCGCTCGCCAGTGGGTCGGGTAGCTGGGCCGGGTGGGCGGTGAACAGGGTCAACGGGATCGGCTCCGGCGCCAGAAATGCGGTCAGGGTGAGCAGTTGCAGCGCGGCCGGAGACTGGGCGGTGAGCCGGTCGAAAGCGATCTGGGAGCTGGCGGCCAATGGGACCGGGTAGGTCGCGGGGGCGCCCTGGGCAAGCAGTTCCGTAGTCCGCTCGGTCAGCAGGGTGAGGTAGTCCTCGACGGGGGTGGCGGTGTCGGCTAGGTGCGCTCCGGCTTGGGCCAGGGCCAGCGGCAGATCCCCGAGTGCTTCCGCGATCCTCCCGGCCTGTTCGTCGGTGAGTCGGCGGACGCGGCGGCGCAGCAGCGTGATCGATTCGTCCCGGTTGAATACGTCCACCTCTACTGGGGTGGCCAGGTCGTGCCAGCCGGGATTGCGGGAGGTGATCACTACCCGCCCACCACCCCCGGGCAGGTAAGGGGCCAGCGCTGTAGGTTCCTCGGCGTTGTCGAAGATCAGCAGCCAGCCGGTCCGTTCCCGCAGGGCTCCCAGCACCCGGGCCACTGCCGCCGTTACGGGGTCGGTGACGGTCGCCAGGCCGAGAGTGTGGGCCAGCTCGGCCAGCCGGTCGGCCACCAGCGCTGGTTGCTCCGAAGGGACCCACCAGACCACGTCGTACTCGGCTCCGTGCCGGTGGGCGTACTCGATCGCCAGCGCAGTCTTGCCGATCCCACCCATCCCATGCAGGGCCTGTACCACCACCGTCGAGTGGTCTTTCTCAAGCGACGCACGCAGCGAGCTGAGTAGCTCACCACGTCCGGTGAACACCGGGCTGCGGGCGGGTACGTTCCACGCCCGCCCCACCCCTGCGGAAGGCTTGAGCACGTCGGCGGGCCGGTCCCGGCGCCGCAGCTCGTCGCATACCTCGACAAGCACGCCGTGGCGGCGGCGCCACTCACCGACTGCGCGTTCGTCATCGTTGGTGCAGGCCCGGACCAGTGGCTCGACCAGCCGGTCCCACTCCGGCGGTCGGTGAATCTGACCATCCAAGATCGCATACAGCTGGGATCTGCTGTACCTCAATCGACGGGCCAGCGTCGCCAGGTCAAGCTCACAACCCCGCTGCAACCGCCGCAACGCAGCGCAGAACTCCGTAACCGGGCCCACACTCCCCTCCGTTGCCATAGGACGCTCCTTCCCCAAGGTGTCCAGTGCTGTCCAGCATCAGTATGTGACACAGTCGTAACGACCAGTAGGGGCCACATCTCACGGGCAGCTCGTCCTGGACCTATGAGTCAGGCAGGCATGATCGGTACGTCGTAGGCCGATATCGCCTGGTCGGAGGTCACGAGCGTGAGTCCCTCGTATCGGGCTTGGGCGATGAGTAGCCGGTCGAACGGGTCTCGGTGGTGTAGCGGCAGGTCGCGCACCGCCAGTGCGTGCTCGCCGAGCACCGGGAGCTCGGAGAAGCGCTGCCGCACCAGGTGCTCGCGTAGATCCCCGTCCACGGTGAGTTTGCCGATCGACTGCTTGATCGACAGCTCCCACAGCGTGGCCACCGAGACGTCGACGGAGTTCATGGGATCCGTGATCGCCGTGATCGCCGCCGCAGACAACCGCTCCGGGCTGTGCAACGACCAGAGCACCACATGACTGTCGAGCAGCAGCCTCACCGCCGGTCGGCCTCGTTCGGGAAGATCGGACCGTTCTCCATGAGATCGGTCAACTGGTCGTCCGGTTCATCGAAGTCCGGCGCCATCCAGATCTTGCCCCGTAGCGAACCCAGTTGCCTCGGTGCCGCGGTGCGCTGCAGCGGAACGAGCCGGGCGATCGGCTTGCCGTTGCGGGCGATGACGATCTCGTCGCCCGCCTCGACCTGCTCCAGCAGCTTGGAGAACTGGGTCTTGGCCTCGTACACATTGACCTGCTTGTCCACGACCTCAGACTATCTGGTCAAGTCTGGTCAGGCCAGCTCCAGGGAGAGCCGTTCTAGTGGCGGATCACTCCGACGGTGACGAGGTGCGGGTACTTCGGATGCGCTACGACTTCGATGTCGGTGGCGTAGCAGGCACTGGCCAGGACGTGACGTGCCTCGACGAAGTGCTCGGCCGTGACCCCCGCCGGACACCAGAGCAGGACCTGTTCCCCGTACGACTTGGGGGCGCACCACAGCACCGCGGGCAGCCGCCCCCGGCGGTTATGGATCCATGCCTGCGCGCAGCCGGCGCGGATCCGGTGCTGGATCACGACGCACCATGCCCGCGCGGTGACTCGGCGACGCGCGCGCGGCCAGCCGGCGAGCAGGGTGGTCACCACGGTGATGATGAGCATCGCCCAGTTCGCGCCGACGGCCCCGATCAACGCCATGATGGCCAGCGGCAGCCCCACGAGCAGTGCTATCTCGTAGCGCCAGCGCCAGGCCAGACCGAATAGGCTGGGGCGAGCGGGCGGGGCGAGCCAGTGGTGCAGCATGGTGCGTACCTCGTTGGCCCTGCTGTCCCGGATCACGCCGCACCGCCGCAGGAGATGTCCGTCTGACTGCGTCGAACCGTTCCGTATCCTCCGCAGGAGGGGCACGACTCGGGCCCGCTCCCGGCCGCACCCCGGCATGACTCACACTCCGAGATCAAGGCCCACCGCGGATCTCGGTAGACGCGGCCAAACCCTTTCGGCGGGTGGGAGATGTCCCACCCCCGGGCGAGAGCGATGGCGTCGTCAGCGGCGAAAATTCTACGGTCCAACGCGTTGATCAGTTGAAGAAAACGGTCGTGGATGCCCATTGTGTAGGCCTCCCTTCACATGTAGCGCGATGTGCACCATTGAAACCAACTTCGGGCGGGAGGGGTCTGCACATCGGACTAGTCCGGACGAGCCGCGCATCTGTGCTGGTCGAAACGTATCCGCGACTTTCTGATGTCGGACGACACCGGACGGTGAAGGTGCCTCGTCGCTGCGCCGTGCTAGGCCGGCGCCCCGGGGGGGACAAAGGGCAGGTCAGTGGGGGCGCCGCGGTCGATCAGCTCGACCAGCGCGGCGGTGTCCAGATGCTGTGAAACCAGGTCGCCGAGCAGATCGAGCTGCGCGGTCCGTACTGCGGCGAAGCTGGTGTCGGGCGCGGGCGCAAAGCCAGGCCGGCCAGCGAGGCAGGCCACCCGGCGCAGCAGGGCGCGGCGAAAAGCGTCGTTCTCGAACAACCCGTGCCAGTGCGTGCCCAGCACATGTCCGCCATCGGATCCTTCGCCAACGCCGGAAATCCCAGCGCCGGAAATCCCAGCGCCGGAGATCAGCGGGGGATCGCCCTGGTGCACCACTCGACCGTGGTGGATCTCGTAGCCGGTGACGAGCTCGCCCAGCGCGGTGCCTGCGGGGCGCCCGAGGTGCTTCACGGCGTCGAAGACCACGTCCACGTCGAGTAACCCCAGGCCAGCCACCTCACCGGCGCGCGACTCGACGTCATCGACGATCCGACGCCCGAGCATCTGGTACCCACCGCAGATCCCGAACACTGGGCGTCCCGCGGCGGCGTGCGCGGCCACTGCGGTGGCCAGCCCGGTTCGGTGTAGCCAGGCCAGGTCCGCCACGGTGGACTTCGAGCCGGGCAGCACCACCAGATCGGCGTCGGCCAGCCGGGACGGCTCGGTGACGTAGCGGACTGCCACGCCCGGCTCGCTGGCCAGCGCGTCCAGGTCGGTGCCGTTGGAGATCCGCGGCAGCCGTACCGCGGCCACCCGCAGCCACTGCGTGCCGTGCGGCGCGGCGCTGCGCCCGACCACGCCGTCGGCGGGATGTGCCAGGGAATCCTCGCCGTCCAGCCACAAGCCGTCACTGAACGGCAGCACGCCATAGCTGCGACGGCCGGTCAGCGCCCGCAACTGCGCCAGGCCAGGGGCGAGCAGAGCCGGGTCGCCGCGAAACTTGTTGATCACGAATCCGGCCACCAGTGCCTGATCGGCGGGCGCGAGCAGAGCCAGCGTGCCGAACAGGTGCGCGAGCACTCCCCCGCGGTCGATGTCCCCGACGACGAGCACCGGCAGACCGGCCGCACTGGCCAGGCCCATGTTGGCGATATCGGTGGACCGCAGATTGATCTCGGTGGGTGATCCGGCGCCCTCACACACCACCACGTCGTACTCGGCGCGCAACTCGGTGAGCGCGCCCAGCACAACGCCCAGCAGCTCGGCCTTGCGGTCCCGGTAGGACGCGGCGGTCACGGTGCCATCGGCCCGCCCGAGCACCACCACCTGGGCGCAGCGGTCGCTGCCGGGTTTGAGCAGCACCGGATTGAGCCGCACCTCCGGCTCGATGCCACACGCCTGGGCCTGCAGCGCCTGGGCCCGGCCGATCTCCCCACCGTCGGGGGTCACCACCGAGTTGTTCGACATGTTCTGTGCCTTGAACGGGGCCACCGCCACGCCACGTCGGGCCAGCCAGCGGCAGATCCCGGCCACCAGCACGCTCTTGCCAGCATCGGAGGTGGTGCCCGCGATCAGCAGGGCGCCGCGTATCCGGCCATTCCGGGCCGTCGAAGCGCTGCCGGCAATCACGGCAGGGTGAGGATCTCCGCTCCGTCCGCAGTGACGACCAGGGTGTGCTCGAACTGTGCGGTGCGCTGCTTGTCCTTGGTGGTCACCGTCCACCCGTCGGACCAGATGTCGTAGTCGATCGTGCCTAGGGTGATCATCGGCTCGATGGTGAAGGTCATCCCCGGTTCCAGAATGGTGGCCACCTCGGGGGCGTCGTAATGCAGCACGACCAGGCCGCTGTGGAAGGAGCGCCCGATACCGTGCCCGGTGAAATCGCGGACCACCCCGTAGCCGAAGCGCTTCGCATACGACTCGATGACCCGGCCGACCACGTTGAGCTGGCGTCCAGGGCGCACCGCGCGGATCCCCCGCATCATCGCCTCGTGGGTGCGCTCGACAAGCTGCCGGTCCTCCTCGGAGACGTCCCCGGCGAGGAAGGTGGCATTGGTGTCGCCGTGTACGCCACCGATAAAGGCGGTGACGTCGATATTGACGATGTCACCGTCCTCGATCATCGTCGAGTCCGGGATGCCGTGGCAGATCACCTCGTTCAGCGAGGTGCAGCACGACTTCGGAAAGCCCTTGTAACCCAGCGTGGAGGGGTAGGCCCCGTGGTCGAGCAGGAACTCATGCACCACCCCGTCAACCTCATCGGTGGTGACGCCGGGCGCGACCACCCGCCCGCCCTCGGCAAGCGCCGCAGCGGCGATCCGTCCCGCCATCCGCATCGCCTCGATCACCTCTGGTGACTGCGTGTACGGGTCGGTACTGGGCGTGGGACCCCGTTTGCCGACATACTCCGGACGCGGGATCGCCGCGGGGACAGGACGCATCGGCGTCTGCTTACCGGGGCGCAGCGAGGTTCTCACGGGCATGGCTCCCACTCTATGCGCCCCGCGTCACGGCTCGTCCAGTACCGACTAACTCCAGCGCCGACTAACCCAGCGCCGAGAGGAAACGACCAGAGGTCTCCACGGCCGGGGCGGACGAGCCAACGTCGACAACGAGCGTCGCGAAGGCCAGGTCGCCGCGGAACCCGACGAACCAGCCGTGCGAGCCGGTGGCGCTGAACTCCGCGGTGCCGGTCTTGCCGTGCACGTCGTCCTGACCCGCCAGCGCCGTCCCGGTGCCTTCCGTGATCACCTCGCGCATCATCAGCCGCAGCTCGTCCGCCACCTCGCCGGGCACCGGCTGGGCAGGCCTACTGGCCGTCTCCGTCGGCATCCCCCTGATCAGCACCGGGGTGGGAACCTGCCCGCCCGCGGCGACCGCCGAGGCCACCAGCGCCATACCGAACGGGGTGGTCAGCACCTGTCCCTGTCCGAATCCGTTCTCAGCTCGCTGCACCGTCGACTCCGACGGCGGCACCTGGCCGGTGAGGGTGGTGATGCCACGGATCTGGTAGTCCCTTCCGATGCCCATCTGGTAGGCCGCGTCGGTGAGCTGCCCGGGTTCGAAGCCGGCCGCCAGCGTCGCGAAGGTGGTGTTACAGGACCGGGCGAAGGCGGTACGCAGCGGCACGGTACCCAGATCGAACTGGTCGATATTGGGTATCAGCCTGCTCTCGATGGTGGTGGTCCCCGGGCAGGCCACCGGCGATTGGGGGGTCAGTTTTCCGGACTGCAACGCAGCAGACGCGGTGACGATCTTGAAGGTGGAGCCCGGCGGATAACGCCCGACCAACGCGAGTGCCCCCTGCGCGTCGGCTGCGGCGTTCTGTGCGACCGCCAGGATCTCACCGGAGGAAGGTTGGATCGCCACGATCATGGTCGGCTTCGCCACCGGTTCCACCGCATCCTCTGCGGCGGCCTGCACGCCACGGTCGACTGTGGTGGTCACCGTCGGCATGATCCGAGGCTGCTGGCCGACGAGTTCGGAGACCTCGGTTCCCACCGCGTCGACCGTAACGATGCGCCAACCGGTGGCACCCGCGCGCTGCGTGTCCACCACGCTGCGGATGCCGGGCAGCAGCGCAGCGGCAAAGTCGCGATCAGGTCCGAGCAGCCGCTGCTGAGTGGGAAATGTCACACCGGGCAGGTCGTAGATCCGGTCCCGCACCGACTGGTAGTCCTGCTCCCGCAGCACCGCCACCACGCTCGGCTGCCCCGGCGGTGCTGCATCGGCTCCATCGATGATCGATTGCTGGGTGATACCTGGGTCGAATTGCCGCAGTGCTTCGGCCAGTAGGGCGGCCACCCCAGGTAAATCTGGAGCTTGCCCGCGATCCAGTGCGACGATGATAACGGTCTGTGGGGTCAGCAGCGGTATCCCGGCGCGGTCGACCACCGGTGCCGGATCGGGCTCAACAACGCGCAGCTCCACCCGTTGCTGCGCGCCTAGCTGCGGGTGCAGCACTGCCGGGCTCCACCGCACCGACCAGCCTTCTTCGGTATCCGCGGGGGCGAGCTCGAGGCGCCCCTGGTAGCGCCACTGCCGCTGCTCTCCCAGGTCCCACACCGCGGAGTAGGACGCCGACGCGGTGTTCCCGCTGTTCTCGTCGGAGCGGATCTCCTCCAGGGTCAGCGTGACGCTGTGGGGCTTCAGCTCATCGCGAACTCGCTGGATCAATCCGGTCGCGGCGGCCGGATCGTCGGTCAGCCGCCCGGCCGCCTCGGCGTCCCCGCCTGCCACTGCGTCGAGGAACCCGACGGCGGCGTCACGCGGGTCGGCACCGAAGACACCGCAGCCGGCTGGCAACAGAGTCGTCAACAACAGTGCCAACAATGGGGCAACTAGCAGGAGCCGTCGTGCGCGCACGGCCGCGAGTATGGCTCAAAACAACACCGTGGCGAAGGAACCGACCTGAATGAAGCCGACCCGGTGGTACGCGGCCCGGGCAGGCAGATTGAAGGCGTTGACGTAGAGGCTCGCGATTCGACCCATGCGCTGCAGCCGTTCCACCACCGCGGCGGTTCCTCCGGAGGCGAGGCCCTGCCCGCGGCGAGCCGGGTGCACCCACACCCCCTGTATCTGGCCCACTGTGGACGACATCGCCCCGATCTCCGCCTTGAACACCACTTCAGCGCCTTCGAACCGGGCAAATGCCCGACCCGCCGCGATCAGTTCAGCGACCCGTGCCCGATAGCCCGCCCCGCCGTCAGGTAGCCGGGGATCCACTCCCACCTCTTCGGTGAACATCGCCACTGCGGCTGGCAGGTAGCGGTCCAGTTCGCTGGGCCGCACCGGCCGCACCAGCGGGTCCACCGGCACCAGTGGCTTGCTGGCGAGCTCCAGCAGTGGCTGGTTTAGGCGCTCCTCCCGGGCAGGTGCCCACGACCCGCGCAGTTCCGACCACAGCTCGAGCACCTGATCAGCCGGTCCCACCATCGACGAGCAGGACCGTGCACGACCTGCCGCCCGGTCGGCGAAGGCCCGGATCGCGGCACGTCCCCCGCGCAGCGGGACCAGATTGGGTCCGGAGAAGCACAGCCCGTCCAGCTGGTTGCCGAAGCCCCACAGCTCTCCGCCGAGCCGCCACGGGTCCAGCCCAGTGGCCTCGACCCGGGCCGCGACCATGCACGACATCACTGGATCGGCGGCGAGAACCTCCCGCACGCCGCACACATCGCGGTCGTCGAGTAACCGCACCCCCGCGAGCTTCAGCACATGACTTAGCCTGCCAGAACTGGGTACGCGGGTGGGTGAGCCATGCCAGCGACCTATACCAGCACCGAGTACTCTCCAGCGTCAGCTGACGGTCACACTCGGCGTGCCTTCCGATTCGCCCATCCCCTCAGCCAGCCGCATCGCTTCTTCGATGAGCGTCTCGACGATCTGCGCCTCGGGCACAGTCTTGATCACCTGACCGCGAACGAAAATCTGCCCCTTGCCATTGCCCGACGCGACACCGAGGTCGGCTTCCCGAGCCTCCCCAGGCCCGTTCACCACGCAGCCCATCACCGCCACCCGCAGCGGGACCTCCATACCCGTCAGGCCCGCGGTCACCTCGTCGGCCAGCTTGTAGACGTCCACCTGAGCCCGCCCACAGGACGGGCAGGACACGATCTCCAACCGGCGCTGCCGCAGGTTCAGCGACTCCAAGATCTGGAGGCCGACCTTCACTTCCTCGACCGGCGGGGCGGACAGCGAGACTCGGATGGTGTCGCCGATGCCCTGGCTCAGCAACGCTCCGAAGGCGGTAGCCGACTTGATGGTGCCCTGGAATGCCGGGCCGGCCTCGGTGACTCCGAGGTGCAGCGGATAGTCGCACTGTTGGGCAAGTAGCTCGTAAGCCCGCACCATGATTACCGGGTCATGGTGCTTGACCGAGATCTTGATGTCGCCGAAGTCGTGCTCCGCGAACAGGCTCGCCTCCCACAGCGCCGACTCGACGAGCGCCTCCGGGGTCGCCTTGCCGTATTTGGCCAGGATCTTGGGATCGAGGGATCCGGCATTGACCCCGATTCTGATCGGGGTACCCGCATCTCTCGCGGCGCGGGCGATCTCACCCACCCGGTCGTCGAATTTCTTGATGTTGCCAGGGTTGACCCGCACTGCGGCGCAGCCTGCGTCGATGGCCGCGAAGACGTACTTGGGCTGGAAGTGAATGTCGGCGATCACCGGAATCTGTGACTTCCGCGCGATGGCCGCCAGTGCTTCGGCGTCGTCGGCGCTGGGAACGGCGACCCGGACGATGTCGCAGCCCGCCGCGGTCAGCTCGGCGATCTGCTGCAGGGTGGCGTCGACGTCGGCGGTGAGCGTGGTGGTCATCGACTGCACGGACACCTGGTGTTCACTGCCCACGCCCACCGGGCCGACCTGCAGCTGGCGGGTCTTCCTACGTCCGGCAAGCGTGGGTGGCGGTAGCGCAGGCATGCCGAGCGCGACACCGCTTCCTTCGGACACGGATCATCATCTCCTGACTAGTCATTGGCGCCCGAACCGCATGGGATTGACGATGTCGGCGATAAGCGTCAGGGCACTCACTCCGATGAACACGATCATCACGGCATAGGTGAGTGGCATCAGCCGGTTGTAGTCCACCGGTGGGCCTGCCGGACGCCCGCGAGCCTGCCGGACGAGATTGCGGGCCCGCTCGTAGAGGTTGACCGCGATGTGTCCGCCGTCCAGCGGGAGCAGCGGAAGCAGGTTGAACACCCCGATGAAGAAGTTCAGCGCGGCCAGCAGGAACAGAAAGAACGCCCAAGCGCCGAGATCCACGGCATCGCCACCCAACACGCTGGCTCCCACCACGCTGATCGGGGTGTCCTCGCGATACTCCCCACCAATCCGATTGAGCAGCAACGGGACCTTCTCGGGGAACTGCTTAAGCCCCTCCCAGGTATTGACGAACATTGTGCCGGTAAACGTGAAGGTCTCGCCCACCGCATCCACCGGGCCGTACTGCACCACTTCGGCCGTGGGTTGCAACTTCACGCCGATCGCCCCGACAGGGGCGTCACCCTGGCCTCCCACGGCCCAGGCCGGGACCTGAGCGACGTCGACTGTCGCTGTGCGTTGTTGACCGTCACGCTCGAGCCGGAACTCGGTTGGACCGGAGCGGCTCTGGATTGCGGCGTAGAGTTCCTTGCGGTCCTGCACCGGGGTGCCTGCCACGGCCAGCACACGATCGCCCGGCTGCAAGCCCGCATCCCTGGCCGGGGCCGGGGAACCGGCCGGGCAGGAGCCGTCGTCGTTCAGGCTGGTGCACGGACTGACCGTGGCTATCCCGGTGGGGTCCGCGTTCGGGATCGGTTTCAGCAAACCCGTGGACACCGTCATCACGTAGATCAGCACGATGCCCAGGGCGAAGTGGGTCAGCGAGCCTGCCGAAAGGACCACCACCCGCTTCCAGGTGGGGTAGCGGAAGAACGCGCGCCTGCGGTCATCGGGATCGTGCAGGGTCTCCTGGGCGGTCATCCCGGCGATGTCGCAGAAGCCACCCGCGGGGATTGCCTTGAGGCCGTACTCGGTCTCCCCTCGGCGGAAGGAGAACAAGGTGGGGCCGAAGCCGATGAAGTAGCGACGTACCTTCATGCCGAAGGCCTTGGCGCTGCACATGTGGCCGGCTTCGTGCAACGCTACGGAGATACCAATCCCCACCGCGAACAGCACCACACCCAGCACAAACGTCACGCTTCGCTCCTCTCGGCTCGGGCGGGCCTGCCGCCAAGTAACTCTCTGGCCCTGCTCCGCGCCCAACCCTCAGCAGCCAGCACGTCCTCTACCGTAGTCGGGTCGTGGCGCCACCCGTGCGCCTCGCCCAACACAGCCTCCACGGTGTCGACAATGCCGTGGAAGGCGATGCGGTCTTCGAGAAACGCGGCCACGGCCTCCTCGTTCGCGGCATTGAACACCGCGGGCACGCAGCCGCCCGACCCACCTGCCGCCCTGGCCAGCTCAATGGCGGGGAACGTCGCGGTGTCCACCGGCTCGAACGTCCAGCTCATGGGACAGCCGAAGTCGCAGGCCTGCACCGCGTCGGCCACCCGGTCCGGCCAGCCCAGCGCCAGCGCGATCGGCAACCGCATGTCGGGTGGGCTGGCTTGGGCCATTGTGGAGCCGTCCGTGAAGGTGACCATCGAGTGGATCACGGACTGCGGGTGCACCACCACGTCGATGCGGTCGTAGGGAACGCCGAAAAGCAAGTGTGTCTCGATCAGCTCCAACCCCTTGTTCACCAGAGTGGCTGAGTTCACAGTGACCACCGGACCCATTCGCCAGGTGGGGTGCGCCAGAGCCTGCTCGGCAGTGACACCCGCCAGTTCCTCGCGGCGCCGCCCACGGAATGGCCCCCCCGACGCGGTGAGCACCAGCCGGGCCACCTCCGCCCGGCTGCCCGCGCGTAAGCACTGGGCCAGCGCGGAATGCTCCGAATCCACCGGAACGATCTGACCGGGGGCGGCGGTTTTGGTGACCAGAGCACCCCCAGCCACCAGGGACTCCTTGTTGGCCAGGGCCAGCCGCGCCCCGCTGCGCAGGGCGGCCAGGGTCGGTGCCAGGCCCCGGGAACCGGTCACCCCGTTGAGCACCACGTCGGCGGGCTCGGTGGCGATCAGCTCGACCACCGCGTCGGGGCCGGCCAGAATCCGCGGCATCCGGTACTTGCCCCGGTCGTACCCGCGTCGCTGCGCCTCGGCGAACAGCGCCAGCTGCAGATCCTGAGCCGACCGGCCGCGAGTGACGGCGACAGCGCAGGCCCCGGTCTGCAGTACCTGCGCGGCCAGGGCTTGCGGATCGGCCCCGCCTGCGGCGAGCCCGACGGCCCGGAAGCGCGCTGGGTTGCGGCGCATGACGTCGAGGGCTTGCAGGCCGATGGAGCCGGTACTGCCGAGCAGCAGTACCGAACGCGGACGATCGGAGGGGTCCATCTCGGTCATTCTCCTGGACGGCACCGCTTCGGCGGCTGCATAGCCCACCCAACGGGATAACGCTGCCTGTGCGGGACCGGTTCACCGGGCTCCTGGGGTGCGTTCTTGGAGTTGGCGTGGCGGGGCCAGCTCTCCTTCACGGAAGGAGTAGGCATGGGCATCATCGGATGGATCGTGCTCGGCCTGATCGCCGGGGCCATCGCGAAGGCGATCATGCCGGGTAAGGACCCGGGCGGCATCATCATCACCATGTTGCTGGGTGTAGCCGGAGCGCTGCTGGGAGGCTTCATCGGCAGCCGCATCTTCGGGGTGGGACTCAGAGAGTTCTGGAGTATCCAGACCTGGCTCGTCGCAATCATCGGGTCGATCGTCGTTCTGGCGATCTACCGGGTGGTCGTGGGACGCAGGGCGGTTCGTAGCTGACCAACCCAGCGGGGCGGACGGGATCTGCAGACGCAGGTCCCGTCTGCCCCGCTGGCCGGACTGTGCAACGATGACAGGCGTGGCCGCGACAAGTCAGCACCCCACCGACGAGCCCTCGACCGACGTGGTGCCCCATGGTGACGGCGCCCAGGAACCATCGGCCCAGGAACCATCGGCGCAGTGGGGCTGGCACGGCACATTCCCGAAGGCCACCGCAATCGCCGGATGGATCACCGCAATCGCGATGTTCGCGATGCTCATCGGCAATCACACGAGCTACGTCGAAGACGTCTGGCTGATCGCCCTAGGCACCCTGCTAGTGATCATGCTAATCGGCGGTCACATCAACCAGCGCCGCTCCAAGCGCCCCTGATGCTCGGCGTGTCAGGCGCTCGTGCTCGGTGTGTCCGGCCCTGATGCCCGGGTCTCAGGCGCTCGTGAGGACGTCGGCGAGGTCGAAGCGGACGGGTCGCTCGAGCTGGTCGTAGGTGCAGGAGCGAGGGTCGCGGTCGGGACGCCAGCGGACGAACTGGGTGGTGTGCCGGAACCGGACCCCCTCCATATAGTCGTAGCGGACCTCGACGACGCGCTCCGGCCGCAGCGGGACAAAGGACAGATCCCGGCCGACGTTCCAGCGGCTGGCCTCTGACTTGCGCGGGGTGCGCTCCCCCTCTTCCTGCCGGGCCCACGCCCACGGGTGGTCGTCGAAGGTGGTGACCATCGGCTGCAGCTCGGTGAGCAGCTGGCGACGGCGTGCCATCGGGAAGGCGCCGACCACGCCGACCGACACGAGGACGCCCCGGTCGTCATAGAGCCCGAGCAGCAGTGACCCGAGGGCGTCCGGACCGGACTTGTGCACCCGGTAGCCGGCGACCACGCAGTCGGCCGTCCGCTCATGCTTGATCTTGCTCATGACCCGCTTGTCCGGCTGGTAGCGCAGATCCAGCCGCTTGGCGATCAGGCCGTCGAGCCCGGCACCCTCGAACTGGTCGAACCACTGCCGGGCCAGGTCCTGATCCTGGGTAGCCGGGGTGAGGTGGACCGGTGCGTCGGCATCGGCGAGGGCTTGTTCGAGGGCGGCCCGCCGCACGGTGAGCGGCTGCCCGGTGAGGTCGGTGTCGTCGAGCGCGAGCAGGTCGAAGGCGACGAAGCTGGCCGGGGTCTGCTCGGCCAGCAGCTTGATCCGGCTGGCGGCTGGGTGGATGCGCTGCTGCAAGGCCTCGAAGTCGAGGGTATTGCGTTCCTGGTCGGCGATGACGATCTCACCGTCGATCACCGCGCGAGGCGGGAAGTTCGCCAGGACGGCCTCGACGACCTCGGGGAAGTAGCGGGTCATCGGCCGCTCGTTGCGGCTGCCGATCTCGACCTCATCACCGTCCCGGAAAACGATGGACCTGAACCCGTCCCACTTCGGCTCATAGTGCTGACCAACAGGAATGCCTGTGATGGGCTTGGCCAGCATCGGCGCAACAGGCGGCATAACAGGAAGGCGCACGCCCCCAGTGTCCTCCCCCACCCCCAGCACACCGCACCCGGTTCGCCGAAGCGCGCCGACACCCCAAGACATACCCGACTCCGTCGCAGCTGAGCCGCGCGCTTTTCCTCGGTACGTCACACCCAAGGAGTGCGTCCGTGATACGCATTCAGCGGGGTTACCGGCACCCTGATAACCCCGCTCAGCCCGCTGAATGCGGTGGCGCCGGGTGGCTGGGCCGGGACTTGCCCATCGGTACCGAGCGCAGCATCCTGAAGCAGGCGAGGATCAACAGGAGGCCGCAATGAATATCTACGCGATCATCATCGAGCGAGCGGACGACGGCGGCTACGGTGCGTGGAGCCCCGACCTCCCCGGCTGCGTCGTGCTCGGCGACACGGAAGAGGAAGTCCTGTCGGAGATGAATGAGGCGATGCGCGGTCACCTTGAGGTGATGCGCGAGCAGGGTGAGGCGATTCCGAACCCGTCGACGGTCAGCGCAACGACCGTTGATGCGACCTGAGATCCGTCCCGTCATCGGCCGGGCAGGTGGTGAGCCGCAACGCGCAGGTTACTCCTCGAGATCTGTGTGCTGATATTCACGGCCGGAGCTCGGCCCGGAGTTGGCTGGTGCGTGCGGCGAGTAGCTCGCGGAATTGGCTGAGGCCATCACGGCTTCCTACGCCCCGGAGTTCGGCCCTTGCTTAAGCTCCATCCCTTACGAACAGACCATCAATCTCGGCGCGAAAGATTCTTCTGATAAAACTGATACCGAGCTCGTCGTAGCATATATTCGTACAATATCGGATTTATCGCCCATAAGATTGCGGCTACGGCCTCTAAGGTGAAGACGAGGGGTACAGGTTGATCGATGTGAAAATCCGACGTAAAAATCGTATAGAACCCAAGAGTCAGAGCGCCTGTAGTGATAGAAAATGTCGCAAGAAACTGAGCCCGATCCCGTACTGTGTATACAGGTTGAAGCCGAAGCCACTGCTCCCATTCCTGGGCAGACGCGGGTCCAGGAATGTAGTGATTAATAATTTCTTCCCTATAGGCAAGGAATGAACTCGCCCTGGCTGCCCGAAAGAATTCTCCAAGTGCTCCAGCTGTAATGAAAATAGCTAACATTGGGACGAGTATCATTAGTAGAAGTACTGCAAGAAGTGGATCTATGCGCTGCAATCCGAGACCTACGAGCACAGACAGGCCGGTTATTCCTATCTGCATAATCTGACGCTGGGCCTGGATCGCATCAACAATTTCAGCCCTTAGTGACTTGTACTCTTCCAAGCTTGCCGCTAACCACTGAGCGGAGGGCTCAGCGCTCGACATGGGTGAATAGTTGCACGCAGCGTCTTGTTGGCCTAACGGGGATACCTCTGTTATTTCGCGATCATGCGGACCGGATGTGGCACCAACCGCACCCGCTGTTGTATCGGACACGTGCCCCATCTCCTCATGGTTGATCACTAGAACTCGCATGGTGTCAGCCACCGCAGACAGCCCGGCATGCGGGTGAGGAGTTCGCCGCATGCGATGGGCCATAGGCTGACGCCATGCTCCCTGCGGATGACCCGTCTCTCGCCCACCACACCAGCGCCGAGGCGGCCCAGCTCATGGATGAGCTGTGACGCCTACGCCGATGCGTACGGCGCGGTGCCGAGTGAGGACACCCGCGAGAAGTCCAGCGCCTTCCGGGACCGGGCGACACGAGGACTGCAAGGGGCCGACTACTCGCTGGTGACGGCACGGGTCGCGGACCAGCTCGTCGGCTTTGTCTTCGGCTATAACCTCCGGTCGGGGCGGGGGTGGTGGGATGGTCTCCAGCCGCGACCCTGGCGAGCAACCCCAAAGCCGTCGAGACCCATGCGCTCTATGAGCGCTGGGGCTGGCAGAAGATAGGCACGGTGCCCGGCAAGCCGGGTGCCTACTACCGTGAATACGTGCTGTTTGTACTGCCGTTGCCGTTACCCGACGCGGGGCGGTAGGCCGCCAGTTGTTCGTCCAGTTCGCGCACCGGCTTGGTCTGGTGCCACGGGACGAGCAAGCCGCGCAAGTTGCTGATTCGCTGGTCCAAGCGCTGGGAGCGACCAACGGCCGCGCGGCGGGCCACGTCCCCGATAATGCTGCTGGCTTCGTCGATGGCTTCCTGCTGGATGCGCGCCTCCGCACGGAAAAGCAGCGTGAACGACGTTTCGTGCAGGTTCGCCGGGTCGACCAGGGTCAGCGACTTGTCGATGGCACTCAGTGCCACTTCGGGTTGCTCGAGCTTCAGCGCAGCCTCGCTTGCGGTGCACCAGTAGAACGCTTCGCCGTAGAAGGTCCAGCAGGAGGCGGTCGGCACATCTGGAAGCACCGCGGTGAGCGCCACGTACTCGTGATCGAGTGCCTCCCGGAACTTACCCGGTTGATTGTCGGCGACGTAGGCGCGGACCGTAACGTCGGCTGCATAGGCTTGAGCGTGCGGGCTGGGTATCTGTTTGGCCCACGCTGCGGCGGCTACGGCGTGGTCGATTCCGACGCGCGGCTTGCCCTGCCAGGTGGCAAGATGGCTCATGCAGCACAAGGCATAGGTAACGAGCTCGAGGTTCTGAGCATCATGGGCAGCGCTGCGGGCGTCGTCGTAGTAGTGCTGGGCGCCGCGGTAATCGCACAGGTTGAAACAGAGCCAGCCGACGAACTGGGTCAGCTCGGCATAAACCGATATCGCTCGCTGCTGAAATTCGGCGGGAGCCGTCTTGGCGAGCCGCTGCGCGAGATGCCGATGTCCCAGGACGCTGTGCAGCGTGAGCTGCGGGTCGAGCACGTTCAGCACCGGCGCGGCAGCCGCGACCGTCAGCGCTGCGCTCAGCTTCGACAGCACGTCACGGCGATTGGGGAGCCGCCGCACCCACATCATGATGGCCTCTGCCAACTCATCGAAGGTGACCTCGCTCAGCCGCTGCGCCAGCGAGGCTGCGCCTGCTGGCAACATGAACGACGCGGGTCTGCTCCAGCTGCCTGCCTCGTGCTTACGCAGGAAGTCTAGCAGCAGAGCGTCTACTTGACGGGCGATCACGAGTTCGCCACTCGACACTCCAGACGCGTCGTGAGTGGCGGATTCCGGGTGGTGGGCATCGTCGTGGTCCCGATAATCGGGCAGGTCTGCGAGCAAGTCACCGACCCTGCATTGATAGAGCTGCGCCAGTTTGTCGAGGTTATCGAAGCGGGGGGCGTACCCGGTGCTACTCGGCCACGATTCTCAATATGAAAAATTCTTCAAAGTCTTCGGTTCGTCGGGCCAGAGCTTGTTCCATTCGTCGGCCGCCTCCCGCTGACTCCAGCCGTGGGAATAGCGCAGGGCTACCCGGGCATTGACCCGGTAGCGCTGTCGGAAGATGTCGGTGATCTCAACCCATGACTTGCCCGTGGCGCGCAGCGCACATCGGATTTGGTGGCGCTCCTGCTTCTTACTGCGAAGCCGAGTCATGGCGCTTCCTTGACAGTCACGCAGCCTCGTCAGGCAGGCGGCTCAGGGATGGATAGTGGTTAGACGCTACCCGTATGGAGCAGTCCAGCCAAACAGCTACGGAAGTTCCCCGTGCCGTCGGGAGGTGCTGACGATCACAAGATACCCGCTGCTCGGGGTGGATTGTCCCGTACGGGGCGGGCAGAGTGACGACCCGGCACCGGGACGGGTGTGGGTCGTGCGGCCAGGGAACTCCCCCACCCTTCGCTTCGCGTAAAGGTACCCGCCCGTCTCGGTGCCTTCCAATCAAAGTCGTACTCAAGGAAGCGTGGATGAATGCTCGTGTCCGTTGCGCAGCTCTTTACGTCGGAAGCAATATGTCGATCAGCGCTGCGACGACGACGCTCACATCGATGACCAGGTTCACCGTCGGTCGGCGTCGCGGTGCTCGAGAATCTCTTCGATGCTCAGGCGGGTGGACGTGGCCGCCTTGCGCTCCCGGACGCGGTCGAGGAGCTGCTCGACTGAAGGTCGACGGGCCAACTCAATCAGCTCACTGCGCAGGTGTTCCTGGAGAGAGCGTCCGGCGCGCGCGGCCCAGCCCGCCAGCTCGTTCCGGACGTCGTCAGGCACGTTGCGGATGGTGATAGACGTGGGCACAGCAGCACTATGCAGCGATTCGCAGCACAGCCGCAAGCATGTAGTCCAACCGGAGTGCTGCCGAGGTCACGATCGCGCTACGGCGTCAGGGCCGCTCCCCCACGATGATCGAAAGTTCCAGCTGCTCGGTGCCGCGCTGCACCGTCAGTGGTACCGACTGGCCGGGTGTGATGCTGCGTAGCGTGCCGAGGATGCTCTCGACGGTGGTGACCGGCTCGTCGGCGAAACGCACGATTACGTCGCCGGGTTGGATGCCACCAGCTGCGGCGGGTCCACCTGAGCGGACTTCGAGCACCACAGCTCCCTGTTGCGCGGGCACGCGCAACGCCTCCCGTAAGGCGTCGGTGAGCGGTTCGAGAGCCACCCCGAGATAAGGGTGCTGCGCCGACCCGTCGGCGAGCAGTTGTTCCACGACGGCGACCACCGTGGTCGACGGAATAGCGAACCCGATCGCCACCGCGCCGGACTGTGGCGGCAGATAGGCTTCATTGATCCCGATCACCCGCCCCTGAGCGTCCAGCAAGGCACCTCCGGAATTGCCAGGGGAGATCGGCGCATCAGTCTGGATCAGGTCGACCAGTGCCTGGCTCCCGCCCGTCGCCGACCCGGGAATCTCCCGACCCAGCCCGGACACCACCCCGGTGGTCACGGTATTCGCGAAACCCAGCGGTGTACCGATCACCACGGCCAGCTCACCTTGGCGAGGCAACTGCTCGGCGAACTGCGGCGCCGGCAGGTCGCCCCGAGGCACCTGCACGACGGCAAGATCAGTAACGACGTCAGCCGCGCGAACGCGACCCTGGACCCGGCTGCCGTCGGCGAACGAGACGGTCACCTCCGGCGTGCCCCGGATGACGTGTTCGTTGGTGACGATCAGGCCGTCCGGGCGGTAGACCACGCCGCTGCCCACTCCGCCGTCCGAGCGCAGCACGGTGACCACCGAGGGTCCAAGACGCTCGACCAGCTCCGGCACTACCGCTAGGGTGCCGCCTCCGACGGAACCAGTGGGTGGCGCTGCGTCGACGCGAGAGTCGGCGCAGCCCCCGAGCAGGCCGAGTAACACGGCGACGGATGCCACCCCTGCCCGCCAGGCCATCCCCGTGCGCCTGGGAGGTTCACTGATCATCGCGCTTCGCCCTCCCGGCCAGCTGACCGCAGGCGGCGGCGATCTCGCGGCCTCGGGTGTCCCGGATGGTGCAGGCCACCCCGGCTGCGCGGACCCGCGCGACGAACGCTTTCTGCACGTCACGCGGGCTGGCGTCCCAGGCACTGCCGGGAGTGGGATTCAGCGGGATGAGATTGACGTGCACCAGTGCGCCGAGGCATTCGTGGAGCAGCTGCCCGAGCAGATCAGCCCGCCACGGGTGGTCGTTGACGTCACGGATCAGCGCGTACTCGATCGACACCCGCCGCCCGGTGATCTCCGCGTAGTGTCGCGCCGCATCGAGCACCTCGGCGACCTTCCAGCGGTTGTTGACCGGTACGAGGGTGTCCCGCAGTGCGTCGTCCGGCGCGTGCAGCGACACCGCGAGCGTGGCTTGCAGGCCCTCCTGCGCCAGCCGGTGGATCGCGGGCACCAGGCCGACCGTCGACACGGTCACCGATCGCTGGGACAGCCCCAGCCCGTTCGGAGCGGGGTCGGTGATTCGGTGGACGGCGGCGAGCACCCGCCGGTAGTTCGCCAGCGGCTCCCCCATGCCCATGAACACCACGTTGGACAGCCGGCCTGGGCCACCGGCGATCTCTCCGTCCCGCATCGCGGCGGCGGCGGCGCGCACCTGGTCGACGATCTCGGCGGTGGACAGGTTGCGGGTCAGCCCGCCCTGCCCGGTGGCGCAGAACGGACAGGCCATCCCGCAGCCGGCCTGGCTGGAGATGCACACCGTGGCGCGGTCCCGGTAGCGCATCAGCACGCTCTCGGTCAATGAACCGTCCGTCGCGCGCCACAGTGTCTTGCGGGTGGTGCCACCGTCGCAGGCGACGTGACGCACCGGTGTGGCCAGCTCCGGGAGCAGCGCCGCCAGGAGTTGTGACCGGCGTGGCGCGGGTAGGTCGGTCATCGCGGCCGGGTCGACGGTCAGCCGGGCGAAGTAGTGGTGGGCCAGTTGGTCGGCGCGGAACGCCGGCTCACCCAGCTCGATCACCACCGCGCGGCGTTGGTCACGGTCGAGGTCAGCGAGGTGACGCGGCGGCATGCCCCGGCGTGGGGCATCGAACACCAAGGGCAGCGCAGTCATATCGAGAACCAGTCTTCCATGCTCCCTACCGGTCAGCGGACGGTGTGGACCGTGGGCTCGATGCGGACGTGCAGGCGGTAACGAACGGGGATCGTCAGTCCCGGTGTCTGCGCGATCGCCCGCGCCGCCACGTCCGGAGTGAACTCGATGCGCAGTGCGTCCTCCAGATCGCTACGGTCGGTGAACCGCCACACCGTGTCCACCCGGCGGCAGTCGAAACCCTGCCTGGCGAAGAACGCCTCGACCTCCGCAGGCCGATAACGGGGGGCCGCCGCGCACAGCCACTGACCGTAAGGAGGGTGGGTCCCATCCAAGTCGATCACCACCAGCGCCCCATCCGGACGCAGCACCCGCCTCGCTTCAGCGAGCCCGGGCTCACATCCGGGGCCGAAGAAGTAGGCAACGCGGGCATGCACCAGGTCGGCAGTGGAGTCGAGCAGCGGCAACCGCCCCGCGGTGCCGGTAAGCACTTGCACTGTGCCCTCACCCAGCCCGCCCGAGCCCAGCTCGCGCAGTCGCCGCCGAGCTCGGGCGACCAACGGAGGATGCGGCTCCACACCGATCACGCTGCGGGCGTGCTGCGCGAACCGGCTCAGATGGAATCCGTCTCCGCAACCGACATCTACGACGTCGCGTCCAGTCCAGTCCACCCGCTGGGCTAGCGCCTGCCACAGCGCCCCGTCCGCGTCGACGGCCCTGTTCTCCCGCTCGTAGACATCCGGCCAGTTCCAGATGTTCGGGCTCGGCAGGACCCCTCGATAGCGCATCCGGCATGATTGCACGTCACACGAGCACTGAGCGTCACCAGCCTCTCGGCGGCTACCGCAGCGCTGGCGCCAGACAGTAGCCTCACCCCGCTGGCCGCGGCGCGGCGGCCAGCCCAAAGCGGGATGGGATGGCGTTGCTCGGTGACCGCCTGGTGGCTGGCCTCGTGGGGTTCAGCCGCTGGGCGGCAGTAACAGGGTCAGCAACAGCCAGGAGACGACCGCCGACGGCAACAGGGAGTCCATCCGGTCCATCAGCCCGCCGTGGCCGGGGAGCAGGGTACCCATGTCCTTCACGCCGAGATCACGTTTGATCAGTGACTCGACCAGGTCCCCGCCGGTGGACGTGATCACGATCATGACCCCGAAGAGCACCCCCTGCCACGGCTGCCCGCCAAGCAGGTAGGTCACGGCCAGACCACCGACTGATACGCCGGCAACCAGCGACCCGACGAAGCCCTCCCAAGACTTTTTCGGGCTGATCGAGGGCGCCATCGGATGTCGTCCCCCGAGAACCCCCGCCACATAGCCGCCTACATCGGAGGCCACCACGCCGAGCAGAAAACACATCACCCGCGCCGCCCCATCCGCGGGCACGACCAGCAGTGTGCCGAACGCGGCGAATCCGGGCACATAAGCCACGGTGAACAGCGATGCGCTGACGTCTCGAACATAGCCGTCCACACCACCGGCGAAGCGCCACACCAGGCACGCCAGCACAGTGATCATGAATGAAATGAGTAGTCCGTCACGGCCGAACGGCCAGGACAGCCATACGATCGCCTGCCCACCGAGCAACACCGGAGGCAGCGAAACCCGAACACCAGCCCCCTGGCGCAGCGCCCCCGTGAGCTCCCAGGTGGACCATGCCACCATGGCGGCCACGATGCCGATGAATATCTGCCGCACGGTGAACAGGGCAACCAGGGCGCCGACGCCTAGGAACAGCGCGACGATGATCGCCGCACGGAGATCACGACCGGCTCGCGACGTCGAGGCCACGGTGGCGGATGAGCGCTCGGCGAGTCTGAGAGACACCCTCAGACTTCGAGCAACTCGGATTCCTTGTGCTTGACGAGCTCGTCGACCGATCCCACGTAGCGATGAGTGATGCTGTCGAGCTCCTTCTCGGCTCGGCCCACGTCGTCCTCCCCGGCCTCGCCATCGCGGGCGATCCGGCTGAGCTCCTCCTTGGCCTTGCGGCGGATGTTGCGGATGGACACCTTGGCGTCCTCGCCCTTGGAGTGCGCCACCTTGACCAGGTCCCTTCGGCGCTCCTCGGACAGCTGCGGGATGACAACGCGGATGATCAGGCCGTCGTTGGTGGGGTTGACACCAAGATCCGAATCGCGGATCGCTTTCTCCATCGGCCGGAGCTGGCTCGGGTCGTATGGCTTGATCACCGCCATCCTGGCCTCCGGAACCGTGACGCTGGCGATCTGGATCAGCGGAGTTGCGGCACCGTAGTAGTCGACCACGATCTTGGAGAACATTGCGGGGCTGGCCCGGCCGGTCCGTAGGGTGGCGAGGTCCTCCTTGGCCACCGACACGGCCTTCTCCATCTTTTCCTCGGCATCGAGGAGGCTGTCGTCGATCACTGCTGCTCCTTGTCCGCGCGGCCTCCCGCGCACTGTCAGGCGGGAGAGCTGACTAGGGTACCGATCGGTTCACCGCGCACCGCGCGGGCAATGTTGCCCTCGGTGAGCAGATTGAACACGATGATCGGCAGTTTGTTGTCCATGCACAGGCTGAAGGCGGTCGCATCCGCCACCTTGAGCCCCCGCTCCAGCACCTCACGATGGGTAATGTGGCGAAACATCGTCGCCGTGAGATCAGTTCTGGGGTCTGCGGTGTACACCCCGTCGACCGCCTTGCCCATCAGGACGACTTCGCAACCGATCTCCAGCGCCCGCTGAGCACCGGTGGTGTCGGTCGAGAAGTAGGGCATTCCCACGCCCGCGCCGAAGATCACCACGCGGCCCTTCTCCAGGTGCCGGATCGCGCGCCGGGGGATATAGGGCTCTGCTACTTGCCCCATGGTGATGGCTGTCTGCACGCGGGTGTCGAGCTTGTGCTCACGTTCCAGGAAGTCCTGCAGGGCCAGGCAGTTCATCACCGTGCCGAGCATGCCCATGTAGTCAGCACGGGAACGTTCCATGCCACCTTGCTGCAACTGTTCACCGCGGAAGAAGTTGCCTCCGCCGATCACCACGGCCATCTGTACTCCGGTGGCTACCACCTCGGCGATCTGTCGTGCGACAGCATGTACCACATCCGGATCCACCCCGACGCCACCGCCCCCGAACATCTCACCACCGAGCTTGAGTAGCACCCTGCGGTACCCCGGCCCCACCAGCCGGTCGGTGTCCGCCGCTCGACCCTGCTCAGGATGAGCCGTTCCAGCAGGATTCGCGCCAGTAGGTATCTCGCGATCTTGGTCCGAACCTGACATCTGGAGTCCTCCCGGTACTCCCAGCCCGTGTCCTGGAGTTGATCTCAGGCCTGGCCGACCTCGAAGCGAGCGAACCGCAGTACGGTCACCCCGGCTTCCTTCAGGACCGCCTGGACGGTCTTCTTGGAGTCCTGCACAGAAGCCTGCTCCAAGAGCACGGTGTCTTTGAAGAAGCCATTAAGGCGACCTTCGATGATCTTCGGCAGAGCCTGTTCCGGCTTGCCCTCCTCGCGGGCCGTCTCCTCGGCGATGTGCCGCTCGTGGGCCACAACCTCGTCAGGCACCTCGTCTCGCGTGACGTAACGCGGCCGCATGGCAGCCACCTGCATCGCGACTGCGCGAGCGGTGTCGGGCGCGTCACCCTGGTACTCGACCAGCACGCCGACCGCTGGTGGCAGATCGGAGGCGCGACGGTGCAGGTAGGTGGCCACCTCACCGTCAAAGGACACCACCCGTCGCAGCTGCAGTTTCTCGCCGATCTTCGCTGAGACGGCTTGCACCGCATCGGCCACCGTGCCGCCGTCCAACTCGGCCTGAGCGAGCGTTTCCGCATCGGCGGGCCGGATTCGGTTCGCTACGGCGACGATCTTGCCCGTAAGCTCCTGGAAGTCGGTCCCTTTGGCCACGAAGTCGGTCTCGCAGTTAAGTTCGATCATCACGCCGTGCTCTGCGGCGACCAGCCCGTTGGCCGTGGTCCGCTCAGTTCGCTTGCCGACGTCCTTGGCGCCCTTGATGCGGAGGAATTCGACTGCCTGGTCGAAGTTACCTCCAGACTCCTCCAGGGATTTTTTACAGTCCATCATCCCAGCCCCGGTCAGGTCCCGGAGTCGCTTGACCTCGGCGGCGGAATAGTTCGCCATCGTGCCTTTTCCGTCCTCATTGTTGTCGCGTCAATAGTTTTTCACGGGATCTGCGTAGCGGCCTGAGACGGTGCGGGAAGACCAGGCCGACCCACCCGCACTCGCCCTTCGGTCATATCGTCGACGATATCAAACCGGTCGGAGCTCGCTCAGGACTGCGGCACGCCATTGTTGGCGGCGGCCACCGGTTCTGCCTGGCGCAGCCCGCCGTCCTGCTCGGACTGGCCGCCGGAAGCCAGCAATTCCTGCTCCCATTCGGCCAGCGGTTCGCTGGCCCCGGCCTCGGGCTTGTCCGTGCCGTCGGCTCCGCCCGAGCGCCCGGACCTCGACATCAATCCAGCGGCTGCGGCGTCGGCAACGACCCGGGTGAGCAACGCTGCTGAGCGAATCGCGTCGTCGTTGCCCGGGATCGGATAGTCAACCTCGTCGGGGTCGCAGTTGGTGTCCAGGATTGCGACCACCGGGATGCCCAGCTTGCGCGCCTCACCGACGGCGATCTGCTCTTTCTTGGTGTCCACCACCCACACTGCGCTGGGCACACGCTGCATATCCCGGATGCCGCCGAGGGTTCGTTCCAGCTTGTCCTTTTCCCTGGTGCGCATCAGGATCTCCTTCTTGGTCAGGCCGACGAACCCGCCGGTCTGCTCCATGGATTCGAGTTCCTTCAGGCGCTGAAGGCGCTTGTGCACGGTGGAGAAGTTCGTGAGCATGCCGCCCAGCCAGCGATGGTTCACATAGGGCATACCCACGCGCTTCGCGTGGTGCGAGATCGCTTCCTGAGCCTGCTTCTTCGTGCCGATGAACAGGATCGAACCGCCGTGGGCCACGGTTTGCTTGATGAACTCGTAAGCCCGGTCGATGTAGGTCAGCGTCTGCTGCAGGTCGATGATGTAGATGCCATTACGCTCAGTGAAGATGTAACGTTTCATCTTCGGGTTCCAGCGGCGGGTCTGGTGCCCGAAATGCACGCCAGAATCGAGCAGATTCCTCATGGTGACGACGGCCATGGCCGGTGCACACCTCAATGTGTCGGGCGCGTCGGCTGGTGAAGCCAGCGCGCTGATGCGGTTGTCGCGGCAGGCCGGGTCGGACCACCGCCCTGGCGCCAGCCCGGCGACCGGACCTCGTGCGGCCAGGAGACCGCAGCGAGGACCGCCGGGCGCCGTGGCCCCCAAGAAGCCGTAGCCCCGGAGAGACGAACGCTGGCGCGCGAAGTCGACCCGTACCCACGGGCCGCTGTAAGTATCGTACGCCTGCGTCGGACACCGCCCAGTTCAGGTGGGCGCGTCATCCTCAGTTGTCCACACTTACCCCCGCCATCCACAGCCTCGACCATTTTTGCTGGGTAGGTCGAGTTGGCTCGGGCACGATTCTCGGTATGTCGCTGATCTTGATGTGCACCGTGCTCGCGACGCTGCTCGCCGGTGAACCGGCTGCGGCGCTGCCCTTCGGAGGATTGGCCGCTGCACCGAGTGCCACGTCCTCAGTCTTCCGAGGACCGAGTGCCGCGTTCTCGGCCGTCCGAGGTCAGGGGGGATCGGATGATCCTGGCCATGAGCTGTCGGGGTCCGCCACGAAATTCGGCTGGCCGCTACCCGGTTCCCCAGCGGTGGTCAGGGCGTTCCAGGCACCGGCGCACGACTTCGGACCAGGGCATCGTGGAGTGGATCTGGCTGGCGTGAACGGAACTCCAGTGCTCGCCGCGGGTGCGGGCACGGTGGTGTTCGCCGGTCAGGTGGCTGGCCGCGGGGTGGTATCAGTCGATCACCCCGGCGGGTTGCGCACAACCTATGAGCCGGTCTCGCCCACCGTGGCGGCTGGGGACCTGGTGGCCAGGGGGCAGCAGATCGGCACGCTTGCGCCCGGGCACCCTGACTGTGCGGCGGTGGCCTGCCTGCATTGGGGTGCCCGGCGGGGGGCGGACTACCTGGATCCGCTCCGCCTGCTCGGGCTGGGCCGCGTGCGCCTGCTGCCCTGGGAGGGCATCTCCACCGGTGGCTGAGGCAGACCGGCTCAGCCCGCGGTGGCCTCTAGCATCTTGCTCCGCAATCGCAGGACCGCCCGAGTATGCAGCTGGCACACCCGTGACTCGGTCACGCCTAGCACCCGGCCGATTTCAGCAAGGGTGAGGTTCTCGAAGTAGTAGAGGGTGACCACGACGCGGTCCCGATCGGTGAGCTGCGAGACCGCCTGGGCGAGCAAGCGCCTACTCTCGGCCGAGTCGAGGACCGCACCTGGTTCGGCCACCTTGTCATCGGGAATTGTCTCGGCGAGCGAGGTGCCGCCACGCCCGACCGCGACCAGCTCGTCCAGCGCAACCACACTGGTCAGCTGTAGCTGGGCATAGACGTCTCGCAGGTCGGACAGGGCGATGCCAAGCTCCTGGGCTACCTCGGCATCGGTGGCGGAGCGTTGCAGCCGCCCCTCCAGGCGCTCCAGCGCCCGTTCCACTTCGCGCGCGCGGGTCCGGACTGAGCGGGGTACCCAGTCCTGGGCGCGCAGCTCATCGAGGATGGCTCCTCGGATCCGCTGCATCGCGTACGTCTCGAACTTCAGACCGCGCTCTTGCTCGAAGCGCTCGATGGCATCGACCAAGCCGAAGACACCTGACTGGACCAGGTCGGCGACGTCGACGTGGGCAGGCAGTCCGGTGCCGACCCGCCCGGCCACGTACTTCACCAGAGGCGCGTAGTGCAGGACCAGTCGATCCCTCAGCGCGGCGTCGCGATCTTGCCCGTAGGCCCGCCACAGGGCGACGATGCCGGCTTCGACCTCATCGCCCCTGGCTTCCGGATCCCTGGCTTCCGGAAGCCCGCCTGGAGATCCAGGACCTTTGGACGGGATAGCAGCAAGAGTGACGCGACCCCCGGAAGGCTCAGGAACGGGGGTGGCTCCGATCATGGATTGCCTTTAACCTCTCGACGGTCACGTGCGTATAGAGCTGAGTGGTTGCGAGCGTAGCGTGACCGAGCAGCTCCTGGACCGTGCGAAGGTCTGCTCCTCCTTCCAGCAGGTGTGTCGCCGCACTGTGCCGCAACCCGTGTGGGCCGATGTCCGCGGCGCCGGGCACCGCTGCGACGACCTCGTGAACGACAGTTCGGACGATCCGCTGATCCAGCCGTCCTCCGCGCACCCCGAGGAACAAAGCAGCTGGTGAAGTAGGGTGTACGAGGCAGTGTCGGCCATCGGAGAGCCAGCGGAGAAGGGCCCGCTCGGCGGGTACGCCGTAAGGCACTGCTCGTTCTTTTGAGCCCTTGCCGAGTACCCGGACCAGGCGCCGGTTCTCGTCGACATCGTCCAGGTCAAGTCCACACAATTCGGCGACACGGATGCCGGTCGCATACAACAGTTCCACCATCGCATGGTCACGCAGAGTAATCGGATTACCTTCGGCCGCGCCTTGCTCCGCCGCCCGAAGTGCCGCGGCGACCTCTGCCGAATGCAGCACCGCGGGCAAGGCTCGTTGCGGCCTCGGCGCCACCAACCGCGAGCCCACATCGCTGGCTAGCAAACCAGCCTTGGTGGCCCACGTAGTGAAGGCGCGAGCGGCAGCGGTGCGCCGCGCCAGTGTGCTGCGACTGCACCCGTGACTGTGCTGGGCACTCAGCCAGCCCCGCAGCAGCGTGAGGTCCAACCTAGCGAGGTCGTCGCAACCCGAATGGGCCAGGTACCTCAACAATGCGCTGACATCGCCGTGGTAGGCCCGCACAGTGTGCGGAGACAGGCCGCGCACGGATCGCAGATGAGCAGCGAAGCGCTCCCGGTGGACCAGGAGGTCAGCTGGCAGCGCCTCTCTCGGTGGTGGCTCATCGCTCACCCACAGGACGCTGCGCTACCCACCGGACCAGGTCAAGGACCGCCACGCCCATGCCCCGGGTTCAGTCGGTACCAGCCGGTCACCCCACACGCGACCAATCCCTGCAGTTCCAGTAACGGCAGCGCTGACCGCACTCGATTCAGGGGCACTCCGGAGTCTCGAGTCAGCTGTTCGGGATGCCGCGGAGCGCGCGTGGGCAACGCCTCGTACACCGCGAGCAGCTCGGAACTCAACCCGTCAGTGGGGCGAGCGGGAGTGCTCAATGTCGGTGCGAGATCTGTTCCGATCGGCCCGACCGCTTCGAGGACCTCCGCCACCCGGGTGACCAGCACGGCCTGCTCATCACGCACCAGCAGATGGCAACCGACCGACAGCGCCGAGGTGATCGGCCCTGGCACCGCCATCACGATCCGACCCAGCGCTGCTGCTGCCGTCGCAGTGCGCCGGGCGCCGCTACGCACACCGGCTTCGACCACAACTGTGCCCACCGTGAACGCGGCGATCAGGCGATTACGGACCAGGAAGCGATAGCGCGCAGGCCGCACACCCGGCGGATACTCGCTAACTACTGCCCCGCGCTCCGCGCCCTGGTTCAGCAGGCGCTGGTGCCCAGCGGGATAGGCTCGGTCCAACCCACATGCCTGCACTGCGACAGTGCGGCCCTGGGCGGCGAGTGCGCCCCGGTGCGCGGCGCCGTCGATCCCGAATGCGGCGCCGGAGACCACTACGGCGCCGGCCTCCGAGAGTCCGTAACCGAAGTCGGCAGCGACGTGCTCCCCATAGCTGGTCGCGGCCCGGGCGCCGACCACCGCCACAGCCCGGTCGTCGAGGTCGTCGAGGCGGGCGGTGCCCCGCACCCACAGCCCTATCGGTGCGCGCCAGCGTTCGTCGGCCTGTGCGGTCGGGGTGGTGAAACAGGTCAACGCTTCGGTAGGCCATTCGTCGTCCTCGGGAACCACTAAGCGGCCCCCCAGCGCGGCGATCGCGGACAGGTCGGCCTCGGCTCGCTGGTCCGCCCGGCGGGCACCGGTCTCGGCCGCCACCCTGTCGGATACCTGCCCGGTAGTCACCAACTGGGCCGCTCGCACCGGCCCGACTTCGATGATCAGCTCGGCGAGTGCGGGAGCGGGCGGCTCGGCGACCCGGCTGAGGTAAGCCCGGGCCTGCCGCAGCTCGCGCTCCCCCGGCGTCACGCCGCCCTCCGGTCCCGCAGTCCCATCGCCGACGTGACGTCCTCGACCAGCGGCCGGTCTCGTCCTGCGAGGTCCGAAATCGTCCAAGCCAACCGCAACGCCCGGTCGGCTCCTCTGGCGGTGACCATGCCTCGGTACAGAGCCGACTCGATCGGTTCGGTCACCGCTCTCGGCAGCCGGAAGCGCCGACGCAGCAGCGGACCGGGCACTTCGGCATTGGTGCTCCAGCCGGAGCCCGCCCATCGGGCCCGGGCGGCTTCACGGGCCAGGAGCACCCGTTGACGCACGATTTCCGTGCTTTCCGGCTCTGTCTGCGCCTGGCCCATGTCGCGCACCGGGCGCATCGCCACCCGCAGGTCCACCCGGTCGAGCAGGGGACCCGACAGCCTGCCCAGGTACCGCCTGCGGGCCGCGGGGGCGCAGGTGCAGTCCCGATCGTTGGGTGGAGCGCAGGGGCACGGGTTGGCCGCCAGGACGAGCAGGCAGCGCGCCGGGTAGCGGACCGCTCCGTCCCGGCGGGCCAACCTGACCTCGCCTTCCTCCAGCGGGGTACGCAATGCCTCCAGCGAACGTGGTCCGAACTCGGCGACCTCGTCGAGGAACAGCACGCCGCGGTGCGCCCGGCTTACCGCACCTGGTCTGGCGAGTCCCGAGCCGCCCCCGACCAGCGCGGCCACCGAGCTGGTGTGATGCGGGGCGACGAACGGGGGCACGGTGATCAACGGAGCCTCCGGCGTCAGCAGACCGGCCACCGAGTGCACCGCGGTCACCTCGAGTGCCTCGGCGTCGGTGAGCCGGGGTAGCAGCCCGACCATCCGCTGGGCCAGCATGGTCTTGCCGGTTCCCGGAGGTCCAGTGAGGAGCAGATGATGACCGCCCGCGGCCGCTACCTCCACCGCCCACCGCGCGTCGCCCTGCTCCAGCACGTCGGCCAGATCTGGGACCGCTACCGATGGCGCCGGAGGTTGCGGGCCCGGGCGCGCCAGCCGCAGCGCGGGTTCCCGCAACCAGCCGACTACCTCCTTGAGCCGGGAGGCGCCGTACACCTGCACGCCGTCCACCAGCGCGGCCTCGGCGAGCGAGGACGCGGGCACCACTACTTGCCGGATCCCTACCCTGCGGGCTGCCAGTACGGCGGGAAGCACCCCGCGCACCGCCCGCAGCCGGCCGTCCAGCGCCAGCTCCCCGATCAGCACCGTCCCGCGCAGCCGGTCAGCCGGAATCCGGCCGTCGGCGGCCAACAGCGCACAGGCCAGCGCGAGGTCGTAGCTGCTGCCGCCTTTAGGCAGGGTCGCCGGCGACAACGCGAGGGTCATCCGGCGCGGGGGCCACCGCTCGCCCGAGTTGAGCACGGCGGCCCGTACCCGATCTCGGGCCTCGGACAGCGCGGTGTCGGGCAGGCCGACCATCTGCAGCCCCGGCAGACCCGGTCCGATATGGGCCTCGATCTCCACCAGCACTCCATCGACTCCGTGCAGGGCCACTGCCCACGTACTGGCTAGCGACATCAGAACGCACCCCGCAAGTGTTCGACGGTCACAGGCCCTTCTTGCGGGCACAGCACCGCAAGCACGTCGAACCGGATCTCGCACCAATTCACTCGGTAGGTCCGCAGCCACGAGGCGGTGACCCGCCGGATCCGGGCCGCCTTGGCTGGGGTCACTCCTTCCGAGGGCTCGCCGTACCCGGTGCTGGACCGGGTCTTGACTTCGCACACGATGAGCCGGTCGCCGTCGGTGGCGACGATGTCGATCTCCCCGTCCCGGCAACGCCAGTTGCGCGAGAGCACGACGAGACCATGGTCCGTCAGGTAGTCCGCCGCCAGGTCCTCGCCTCGTCTGCCCAGCGCACTGCGGTGCTCGGCTGCCTGCGCCATTGTCATCCCGATCTCTCCGTTTCCTCGGCAATCTGCGAGACGAGGCTGCCGGTCCACGGTGGCGCGGTCCACAGCGCTCGGTCGGATCTGTGGATAACGGGGGCGGTTGTGGATAAACGGGCGGTCCAGACCGTGTGGCTCGGCGTCGGTGGCTCGGCGTCGGTGGCTCGGCGTCGGTGTCGGGGCGTCGGTGTCGGGGCGTCGGTGTCGGGGCGTCGAAGCCGGGCGCGCATTGCCGCCGCCTTGGGTAGGGTACGAAGCTGGCGCGGTCCTGGGTGCGCTGTTCCCAGCGTCCTCCCCCACTTGGTCCGAGCCGATGGTCTGTTGCATACTGTAGCTGCGTGAGCCCGCAGTGTGATGGGTGATTGCTGATCCCGCCACGCCATGGCGGGGCTAGCGCCGACCTGTGGGTCACGGAATCTGCAGTAGAACTGTGTCAGCGGGGAAGTCAGTATCCGAGATAGGGGGATTTTTGGCATGCGTAGGTTGTTTGTGGCATCAATGTGCGCAGTGATCGTGGGTGTGATTCCTGGCGCGGCGTGGGCAACCCCTGATGCGGGGGTGACTGGCACGGTGCTGAGTAAAGGCACCTCCGCCGGTACGATCGCGGTCAAGAACAGAGGGGCGACCGATGTTATTGTCCGCCACATCGTCATCGCGCCGGGCGGCTCCCTTGGATGGCACTATCATCCTGGTGATCTGATCACCGTTGTGCACAAGGGAACGCTGAGCCGCACACTCCAAGACTGTACGGTTGTGACCACTCCGGCTGGTCAGTCGTTCGTCGAACCAGCCGGAAGGCTACACCTGGGGCGCAATCAAGGCACCGTGCCAGTGGAGCTCTACGTCACCTACGTGATCCAGGCCGGAGCTCCATTCTTGATAGACGCAGCCGACCCTGGCTGCTGACCGCTAGCCCTCACGGCGACGGGAGTGGTCCGGCTGGCAGCGAGGACAGTAATAGGTGGGTCTGGCATAGATACCAGCTCCCTGCACAGCGCGGATCACTCCCTCTCCACAGCGGCGGCACGGTTTCCCGCCCCGCTCGTACACCCAGTGCTGCTTTCCGCGGGCCAGCTCACCGGTGGTGGATTGCTCGGGACGGTCGGCGTTCGCCAAAAGAAGCCGCCGAGCCAGGGCCACCGCGTCGTCGGGGTCGATTTCACGGACGGGGACCCAGGGCGGTACCCCCAGTAGGAAGCACATCTCCGTCTTGTACAGGTTCCCTACCCCGGCCATGATCCGCTGGTCGAGCAGGGCGAGGCCGAGTTGGACGTCAGGATGGTCGCGTAGTCGTTGTGCCGCCATCGCGGCGTCGTTCTCGTCCCAGTGGGGGTCGAGCAAGTCTGGACCCAGGTGCCCTATAAGCCGGTGTTCGTCCTGGGTGGCCAGGAGTGCCATGTCGTGCAGGAGGAAACCCACTGCTACTCGTTCCGGCGTGCTCAACACTGCGCGGGCTTGGTGACTTGGCCGTTGCCAACGCTGGCCGGATCGGTAAAGGTGCCAGGAGCCGTCCATCCGGAAATGCGTATGCAGGCTCCGACCATTGTCGAAACGGGTGAACAGGTGCTTGCCGACGCTGCGTACGCCCAGCACGGTAAGCCCCGAGAGATCATGCTCGGCGAGCCGTGGATGGCGTAGCTCCCCACGGGTGAGGAGCTTCCCGCTCAGCGCAGCCGTCATGCGCTTGGCTGCCAAGTACACGGTGTCACCCTCGGGCACGGCTTCCTCCAGCTGAAGGGACAGCGCAGGACGCTGGCTGGGCTGAGGACAGATGGGTGATGTTAGGCGCGGCGCCGGGCCGCAAGCGACGCCTCAGGCAACGCCGGGCTGCGCGATGTCGTCCCCACCCCACGGCGCGCTATGCGGCGCCGACCAGCCGTGGGGTGGGGACGAGGTTCAGTCGGCCGACGGCCTCGGCGACGTCGTCGGGCCAGATCCACAGCCGGTACGGCGGCTGGATGTCGGAATAGTCCTCGGGGCCGTGCAGTGTGCGGGTGCGCATGTCGGCGCAGTAGCGCTCTCGCCATGAGCGCGCCTCGCCGGCCTGCAACTCCCCGCCGTCGACGATCTTCTTGGTGATGCGGTAAAGCTTCTCCATCGCCCGGTACTCGTACGCAGGCAGTGTCTCGTCGTTTGCCCAGATGCCCCGCCGCGCCGCCGCGGCGTCCACGGCGGCCTCGATGAGCAATGGCAGATCAAGCTCGCCGGGTATTGAGGGGTAGATGACGAACGGTGCGGCCCACCCCGCCGCCACCAGATCGAGGTTGAAGGTGGCGCGCTCACGACGGGTCAGGGTGCGCCGTTCGGCCGCCGAGTAGTTCGGCGCGACGTAGGCGAGCAGCCGCCCGTTGTCGTCGAAGGGGCGAGCCTCGATGCGGGTGAAAATGTTCCGCTTGGTGCCGTTCGGGCGGGTGAGGCGCTGCTCCACGTTGTCCTTCGCGAACGCCGACGCATCGTTGCCCTGCTGGAACTGCAGGGTGCCCGCGCGGCCGGTCGCAAGCTTCGGGGCCACGACCTCGCCCAGCCGCTGGGAGATCGGCGCGCGGTCCTGTCCGATCCACTCCGCGAGCTGCTGGAACTCCTCGTCGATCTCGCGGGCCCGCGCCGCGCTGCGCGCCGTCACCTCCGGGGTGTCGACCGACAGCATCCGGATCGGCATGCGGATGTTCGGTGTGTCCCCGTCCGTCACGTCGACCAGCGCGCGAGCACCGACCGACTGCAAGGTCACTCCCGCAGGTGACCACATGATCTGGATCGGCTCGATCACGATTCCTCCCGAATGTGCGCAGCTCCCGACTTGAGGAGCATCGACCCCGGGGATCGATACGTTACGTCACCGACCTGACGGTGGTGGCTTATCACCTGGTGTGATGACCGTCCGGGTCGTCCTCGTCGAGACCTTGGTCGATGGCGTAGCGGACCAGTTCGACCCGGTTGTGCAGTTGCAGCTTGCGCAGCGTGTTCTGGACGTGGTTCTGCACGGTCCGGTGCGACAACACCAGCTTGTTGGCGATCTGCCGGGAGGTACGGCCGGTGGCGATCAGCCGGAGTACCTCGATCTCCCGTGGTGTCAGGCGTGGCGTGTCGGGGTCCTCGCCTGCGGGGATCGCCGCGAGCCTGCGGTACTCGCCGAGCACGAGCCCGGCCAGGCCCGGGGTGAAGACGGTGTCATCGTTGGCGACCCGACGTACCGCGGAGAGGAATTCCTCGCGCGAGGCGGACTTGACCAGGTAGCCGGTGGCACCCGCCTTCACGGCGGCGAGCACGTCGTCCCGTTCGCCGCTGGCAGAGAGCACCAGCACCCGTACCTCGGGGTCGGCCTGTACCAGCTGATGGGTCACCTCCACGCCGCTGATGGTGGGCAGCCGCAGGTCGAGGTGGAGGCGGGCATCCAGTGGCCACAACTGGTCGACCAGCTGCTCGCTGCCCAGCGGGGCCAGCGCCAGCAGTGGGGGATCGCCCAGAAACAGACCGGGGCCAACTACTTCACGATCGGGGGCTCGGTGTCGGCGAACTGCCATGGGCGCGGGCTGACCATGGCACCCATGGTCGCCGATGTGGAGGCGCTGCGTCTGGTGCGCGCCGACGGCTCGGTTGTCCACTGCAGCAGAGAACAGAATGCGGAGCTGTTCCGGCTGGTGGTCGGTGGTTACGGGCTCTTCGGCGCGATCTACTCGGTGACCTTGCGGCTGGCCCGGCGCACCATGCTGGAGCGGGTGGTCGACGTGATCACGGTGCAGCAGCTGGTGGACCAGGTGCCGCAACGGATCTCGGCCGACTTTCGCTACGGCGACTTCCAGTTCGCCATCGACCCGGACTCACCGGACTTCCTCACCAGGGGCGTCTTCTCCTGCTATCGACCGGTGGACGACGACCGGCCGATCCCGGAGAACCAGCGGGCGCTCGGTCCGCAGGACTGGCAGTCTCTCCTGGTCCTCGCCCACACCGACAAGAGCCGTGCATTCGACCTGTACGCCCGCCACTATCTCGCCACCTCGGGTCAGCGCTACTGGTCGGATCTGCACCAGCTCGCGGTCTACCTCGACGACTACCACCACGAGTTGGATCACCGGCTGGGCGCTGAGCAGACCGGCACGGAGATGATCTCGGAGCTGTACGTGCCCCGGAAGCGCCTCCCGGAGTTCATGGCCGCGGCCGCGGACGAGTTGCGGCGCCGCGACGCCGACCTGATCTACGGCACGGTCCGGTTCATCGAACCCGACGAGGAGACCTACCTTGCCTGGGCCCGGGAGGACTACGCCTGCATCGTGTTCAATCTGCACACCCCGCACACCCGGGAAGGCGTGGCCCGCACTGCTACGACGTTCCGGCGCCTGATCGATCTCGCCATCGAACGGGGCGGCAGCTACTATCTCGCGTACCACCGGTGGGCCGATACCGCGCAGGTCCTCACCTGCCACCCGCACTTCGCCGACTTCCTGAACCTCAAGCGGCACTACGACCCCGACGAGCTATTCCACAGCGACTGGGTACCAGCATTACGCCACCCTGTTCCCAGCGGTCGTACCAATGGCTCTCGCGGATGGGGCCTAACCCCACGCCCACTGCGCCGCCTGAGTGTCCGGGTAACGCCTCCGAGTGTGTTCGAGCCACCGCCTGGAGTGTCGCGAGATGCCCTGTTCGGAGCCGACACCTCACACGGCAACGGACAACTCTGGGTTGGCGGTCTCGGATACGGCGGGGTGATAGCGGCACACCCAGCGGAGGGCGGCTCGATCGGCCAGAAGTTCGGCTGATGGCGGGCGACCGCGGGTGGTCTGAAGATCACCAGGAGACGGCTCGACGCGGCGGCTCCGCCACTGCGCACTCACGTGCCTGGTGGATACGGTGAGACCGGTTTCCAAAGCAGCGGGGTCTATTTCCCGAACACGGGCTGCTGGGAGGTGACTGGGCAGGTCGGTACGACCACGCTCACGTTCGTCACGGCGTGGCGCCCGCACTGCCCCGTCCCGCAGGCCGGGCTGGTCGACCCGCTCCGGAACTACCCGGTATGGTGACGGTCCTGGTGATCGCGTCAGCGAGGTAGCCGAGGGCCTTCGTGTCGGCCTGGGCGGTCTGAAATAGCCGGACCAGCCGGTCGAGGTCGAGCAGGCCGACCGCGATGGCAATGGTCTCGTCGTGGCTGACCTGCCAGAAGCGGAACACCACTCGCTGCTCAGCCGGTATGAACTCGACCTTGCGCAGCGATCCGGCACACAGCAGCACATACAGCACATCGGAGCTTTGGCGACTCACCGCTCATCCCCCTCGGTTCGGCCGGATATGGAGAACAATCCGGGGTTGTCCACAGATCGTCGTTATCCGCAGTGATGCCATGTCGGCATTTCCCGCGGCGGTGCGCACTGAACGTGTTACCGATCCTCGGGCAATCGGACTTTGGACACTAGTTAGGGGGGACGGAGTGGCACGCGGGACCTCAAGATATGACGGGTTCATCTCCTACAGTCGCGCTCTGGATGGTGACCTCGCACCGGCGCTGCAGACTGGGTTGGAACAGTTTGCCAAACCCTGGTATCGACCGCGGGCACTGCGGGTCTTCCGGGACGCCACAAGCTTGTCCGCCAACCCGGGCCTGTGGTCCTCCATAGAAGCGGCGTTAGCCTCCTCAGCCTGGCTGGTACTGATGGCCTCGCCGGAGGCGGCACGGTCACCCTGGGTCAATCGCGAGGTTACGTGGTGGCGGGAAAACAAGTCGCCGCAACGGTTGCTTGTGGTACTCACTGAGGGTGAGTACGCCTGGGCCGACGATGCCAGACACTGTGACGAGACGACAGCGGCGCTACCACCCGCACTGCGTGGTGCCTTTGACGAGAAACCGCGCTGGGTGGATCTGCGATGGTTGCACGACGCGGACCAAGTAGACCAGTCCAACCCGCGATTGCGGGAGTGTGTGGCCGACGTCGCCGCAGCCGTACGCGAAGTTCCCAAGGACGAACTGGTCGGTGAGCACATCCGCCAGCACCGCCGCACCATGCGGCTGGCTCGGGGTGGCGTGACAACCCTGGCCGTGTTGTTGATCGCGGCGATAGTCGCCGCGGTGGTGGCGGTGGGCCAACGGAACCAGGCTGTTGCAGCGCCGGAACTGCTGGCTACGTCGGCTTGCTCGCACCAGACTGGCGCTATGCGGGAAGCGTTCGCCCACGAGGCAGTTCTGAGCATGGCCGCAGGTGCCGATGAGTGCGCGCCAGGCGCCGCGGTCACGTTGGAGCTGTGCGGGCATTGGGAACATGAGCCACCCTGCCCGGTTGCAGCGCATCACAGCTGCGCCGAACGAGTCGGCCGCGATGTGCAGGTACGCATCCTCTTTGCCACAGAACCGGAGAGGGAGACCGAGGTCCGGCACCGCATCGACGTAGCCCTGTCCGCTGGTCAGCTCTGCGGCCCTGACGGCCTGACAACCGGCTGGACACTGCGCAGCAGTCGACGCAGCGATGTCTTCCCGGACGAGACCGATCACGCTCAGTGCCTTCTGCTCAGCTGAGCCGCATTAGTTCGGAGTGACCACCTGGGAGATGGATGTGCTCACTGTCAACGCTGGTTGCCGAGAGACTGACCAACTACCGTCCTGGTGGCAGCCGAGGCGCTTGCGCCCGGCCGTGTGCGAATATGCCGATCATTCGTGATCACTACCCACCTGCGGGCGGCCACGATCGGAATCCAGTCAGGGTCGTCCTTCGGCACGACCTCGATCGCTGGAACACGTCGGCCAACGATGACGTCGCGTCGCAGCCGCATGAGCGCCCTCTGGGAATAGCGACATATCAGTATTGGGCTTGCGTCCTCGAGAGACTACAGCGTGGCGCGGAGTTGGCGCCCTCGTCCGGTTCGGTCCTTCAGGAGACGCAACTCTTCGGTTGCCCCCTCTCACGTGGCGCGCTGCTTCTGTGGGTTTCCGCCAGTTGAGTGTCTCACGTGGTCGGTTATTGATTCAGGCGATGGTCAGGCCAGCGGCGGCGCAGGCCGGATAGAGATGGCCGACCGCGCACAGTGATTGACCGTTCAAGTACCAGAGGGCAACTTGCTGTGGTGCTTCGACGCGTGGGAAGAGCACGCCGACGTACGCGCCCTCTCTGGTGTTGATTTCCGGCCATGGTCGGCCAGTCGAGCCGATCACGTCGTCTTGCAGCGCGTCAGCGGCCTCCGCGCATGCTGTCTCGACCCCAGCGGTCAGCGGAAGGCTGAATTCATGCCCGCCGCAAACGACAATGACATCATCTGGGCGTGGATCTTGTTTAGCGTTGTCGTCTTCCGATCCGCCACTCGACCACGCCGGGATAATCCTTAATTCGATCATCGGTAGGACGGTCGTAGCAAAATCCGCATCCAGTCGAGCCAGTATAAATGCCATCGCGGCGTTGATGCGTCGAGTGTCCCAGTCAATCGATACGGGCATTATGTTCACACCAGCCTGCACCTGATGAAGAAGCTCTGCACAACGCCACCGTCCGAATCATACGTCTTGCCCTGGATTTTGAAGATATCCCCTGCGCTGTACCTACTTGGCTGTAGTGAGCCATGCGGCGCGTAGTCCTGGTCTTTGCCGTCCACCTTCCGGGCGCCCGCATAGACCGACACCACGTACCGGGCGGCGGGCAGCTTCGGGTACACCCCAAAGCTACCGTGGTCCGCGGGCCGGGTTGCTGCACGGCCAACCGGCCGAGCTCGTTCTCGTCGATGTAGTTCGGCGAGCAGGAATGGACCGTGTCCGCGTCCTCAACGCTCGCACACTCGGTCCCTGTGGTAACCACGGTGATCAGCAACGCCGTCAGCCAACCGCCCAGCCGCGCGGTAAGCAGCCGCCTTCGCGCCATCGTGCCTCCACTCCCTCCATGGCCGCTTGCCTGCGCAGACGTACAAGGACCAGCCAGAAGGCAGCCGCAGCAGTCCGCGAGGTATAGCCGCAGAGAACCTGCCGTGACCACGGTGACACGCCTCGTAGGATTCCATCAAAGCCGACTCCCATCGTCCAGAGCTTTACCAGGATGGTGTCCCTCATTCACCGCACTCTCGGCGAGATGAGCTCGGTATGTCCCTGAACCTAATCACCGTCAACGTCGCTGCCCCTTCCGTTGACTGGGCACGTCAGCAACCGCGGTGGCTGTCCGGACGGCCTGAAGAGGTATTCGTGTTGCTGACTGAAGTCGCCAATGCGCTTGTCGAGCGCAGCACGGCGTGAGCGAGGCGCCGACCGCTGCGATCGTGGACGCGTCCGGGTGCAGATACCGCTGCGTGGTGGCGAGTGAGCCGTGGCCTGCGATCTTCCGCAGAACGTGCACCGCAACGCCGACGTCCGCCATCCAGGTTGGCGCGGTGTGCCGGAGGTCGTAGCGCCGAAGGTACTCGTATCCCAGTTTCGTGACCACCTCGTCCCTGTGGGTTGCGTCCCGAAGGACCGCGGTCGTGATCCGGCCACCTCGAGACGCTGCTCGGTGACGTTCACGCCGGAGGTCTGTGAGCTCGGCGAGCGTCAACCGGGAGCGGCCCGCCAGGGGTGGTGGACCGGGCTGCCGGGCCCGGTCCACCACCCCCGAGGGGTGAATCTCACTGGCCGGCGAGCGCCTTGGCGAACTCCGGCACCAGCTCGTCGAGGGCGAACGGCAGGCTCAGCGCTGAGGGCTGGACCGTGGAAGTGGACCGGCCGACGGGGATCGGGATGTATGCCCCACGGGCGATGGCCGACAGCGTGGCGAAGGTGGGGTGATTGGCCAGCTCGTCGAGCCCCTCGAGCGCCACCCTGCCGGTGCCAATGACGAGGTCGGCCTCCAGGTCTGCGTAGCGCTCCGGGCTGACGAGGACCCGGCGTTCGCTCGCCCCGGGCATGTTGACGACGGTGTCGGTGACACCGTGGAAGCCGAGCTGCCGCAGGAGCTTGATGGAGTGGTCCTCGTTGGTGCTGATGACGTAGAGGCCGTCAGTGCCGAGGTAGCGGAAGAGAGAGACCGTCTTGCCGGCAAACTCCGGATGTTCGGTGCGGGCTTCGGTGATCGACGACTCGACGTCGGCGATCAGCTGCTGGGCCTCCGCCGAGCGGCCGAGCGCCTTGCCGACCTGGGAGACGCCCTGCTGCCACGGGTCGACGAAGGGTTCCTCCACGTGCCCGACGACGGGGGCGATGGCGTTGAGCTGGTCCCAGTGGTCGGCGATGTACGGGTAGGTGTTGGTGGCCAGGTTCAGGTCCGGGTCGAGCCTGGCGATGGTCTCGAACGGGAAGCCGTTGTCCACGTTGAAGATCTCGGGCTGGTGGTCGCCGAGCGCTGCCTTGGTCCAGGCCATGACGCCGCCTTCCACGTACGTGACCTCGGCCATGCCGATCGGCACCACGCCCAGGGCGATGGCGTTGTCGGCACTGGGGAAGTCGAGGGCGACCACCCGTTTGGGCTCGGCCTCGATCGTCACGTCGCCCAACTTCTGGGTGACGGTGACGGGGAAGACGGACGTCTTGCCATCCTGCTCGGCTTCGGAGGCGGGCGGGCCATCGTCCGAGCCGCAGCCGCCGAGGAGGAGCGCGACGCCGAGGAGGGCGGCGATAGCTACGGCCAAGCGGCGCCGCGGGCGGCTACCCGCGGTGCAGGCCACCGCGTGGGACATGCATTCAGTGATGCTCATGTGGGTGAACGTACACACGAACAGTTATCGTCCAGTATCCCGACGGTGCCAGACCATGTCGAGCAGCGGTCAGCGCGGAGTGCAATCGCGGAAGTACCTGCCCGGCGTCTCGCCGGTCGTCCGCCGGAAGGCGGCGATGAACGCGCTCGGCGTGCTGTAGCCGACGTCGAAAGCGATGGCCGTGATCGGATCGCCGGCAGCGAGCCGGGTGAGCGCCGTCCGCATCCGGGCGTTGGTCCGCCACTGGCTGAAGGTGAGCCCGGTCTCTTCGACGAAGAGCCGCGAGAGGGTCCGCCCGCTGGCACCGACCTTGCGGCCCCAGCGTTTGATGCCCAATGACTCGGACGGATGCTCCTCGAGGTGGCGGGCCACCTCGAGCGCGCGCGGGTCGACGGGCATCGGCAGGGTGATGGTGTGGACGTACACGGGGCGCAGCAGGTCGAGCAGGAGGTACTCGGCCCGCTCCCGGGTCGGCCCGAGCAGCTCGACATCGCAGAGCAGGTCGATCAGCTCGCGGACCACGGCGGTCACGGCGACGACGGTAGGCACCGGCCAGGGCGAGGGGATCCGCGGGTGCACGAAGACGCCCCGCATCGCCGTGGCCCGGGGGGCCGACGTCGTGTGCTCGACCCCCGCAGGCACCCAGAGCGCGAGCGTCGGCGGCAGCACCCAGGTCTGCCCGCCGACGGCGAGCATGATGCTGCTCGAGGCCGTCCACACCACCTGGTGCTCCCGGTGCACGTGGGCCTCGAACCCAAAGCCGCCCGCCAGCGGTAAGTGCTCGACGTACACGGTTATTCCCGGCAGGTACCCGTCGGGCAAAAGCACCTCGCCGCTCACGGTCGCTCACCTCGCTGCACAGCAGCAGGTTAGCTAAACCTAACCACAGGCGACAGGCCGTTGGGTAGCGGCGATCGGCGATCTGCGCCCGTCCCGAGGAGAACTACCGAGAGGTGTGGAGAGGTGGTCTCCGCAGCTCAGAGCGTCTGCGGAGACGAACCGAGCACTCGGTCGAAGTACAGGGCGGACGAGCTGGTCTGTAAGCCGGATCCTGTGCGCCGGGGGCCTTGCGGCGTCCCGGGCGGCGGTCATCTATCTAGGCCTGCCGTTGCCGGCAGGCTCGTGCGGCCTACCCGCAGGCATCGGGCGGGCCACCCTCGATCGCCTGCGCAGCGCGCCGTGGGGCCGACGCGCCTCTTGGCCTTGCTCCGGGTGGGGTTTACCGAGCCGTCCCGGTCACCCGGGACGCTGGTGGTCTCTTACACCACCGTTTCACCCTTACCCCGGCCCCGTGGATCTCGTGGGGCGGGGCGGTCTGTTTTCTGTGGCACTGTCCCGCGGGTCACCCCGGGTTGCCGTTAGCAACCACCTTGCCCTGCGGAGTCCGGACTTTCCTCGGCGGGCCCGTTTCCGAGCCAGCCGCGACCGCCCGGCCAGCTCGTCCGCCCCGACAGCATAGATCGCTGTGAGTCTGGTTAGCGTGGCGCCTCGTGCACTCTGGGGAGCTGGTCCTGCTGGTCATCGCAGGTGTGCTGGCAGGAGTGGTCAACGCGGTGGCAGGCGGGGGGTCACTGCTGCTGTTCCCGGCGCTACTGGCGGTGGGCTTTCCCCCGCTCACGGCGAATGTCACCAACTCGGTCGCCCAGTGTCCCGGCTACGTCGGTGTGGCTCTGGGCAGCCGCTCCCGGCTGGCCGGTCAGCGCGGCCGCGTGCTGTCGAGCGCAGGTGTCGCGGTGGTGGGCTCGCTGCTGGGCAGCCTGCTGCTGCTGGTGCTGCCCGCTGAGGTGTTCGACGCGGTGGTGCCCGCGCTGGTGGCGGGGGCCAGCGTGCTGCTCGGGATGCAGCCGTGGCTGACCCGGTGGATCGGTGCGTCCCATCCCGGTGCCCCGGATCGCCGGGCGATCCTGCTGCCTGCGGTGTTCCTCGCCGCGATCTACGGCGGCTACTTCGGCGGGGCGCTCGGGGTAATTCTCATCGCGGTGCTCGCGCTGACCACCCACGACGATCTGCGTCGACTCAACGCCGTCAAGAGCGTCCTCTCGCTGATCATCAGCGTGGTCAGCGTGGTGGTGTTCGCGATCGGCGCTCCGGTGGACTGGCTGGCCGTAGCGCTGCTCGCCCCGACGACCCTGGTGGGGGGCTTCCTCGGCGCGAAGCTCGCCGGACGCCTACCCGCGCCGGTGTTGCGGGTCGCAGTGATCGTGCTGGGGCTGGCGGTGTCGGTCTACCTGGTGATCCGATGAGTGGATCCGGCGCACCGTGGGCGGACACACCGTGCATCAGCGCAGGACACACCGTGCATGGGAGGCGGACATGCGGGGTTACGGGAGGTGGGAGGTGTCGTTGACCAGGCGTACTGAGGCGGGGCCGTCGGGGTAGAACTCGGCTATGGACAGGGACGCCAGATCCAAATGCAGCCGATGTAGCAGGGAGGGACCTGCGTCTAGGGCCATTCGGAGTAGGGCCTTGATGGGGGTTACGTGGGTGACGACGATCAGGGTGGCGGCGCCGTGTTTGGTGATCAGCTGGTCGCGTGCCTGGCGTACCCGGCGATGGACCGCGTCCATGCTTTCGCCGCCTGGGGGTGCTACCGAGGTGTCGGTGATCCAGCGCGTGTGCAGGTCGGGATCTCGGTTCCTGGCTTCGGCGAAGGTCAGGCCCTCCCAGGCGCCGAAGTCCGTTTCGATCAGTCCTTCGTGGACGACCAGGGGCACACCCAGGGCGTCGGCGACGGGTTGGGCGGTCTGGTTGGCCCTCAGCGTGGGGGAGCTGATCACTGCGGCCACCCCGTCGGTGCTGGACAGTCGGGCTGCCGTGGCCTCGGCTTGACGCTCCCCCAGTTCGGTGAGCGGCAGGTCTCGGCGTCCGGAGTAGCGGCGCTGGGCGGAGTACTCGGTCTGGGCGTGCCGCAGCATCAGTAGCCGGGTCGGGATGCCGGTGGCGCCGGTCCAGTGCGACGGTGGCGCGGTCTGCGCGCCGGGCTTGCGATCTGGGCCAGGATCACGAGCGGTGCCGGGATCACGGGCGGCACCGGGATCACGGGAGGCACCGGGATCACGGGAGGCACCGGGGTTGGGAGGGGAATCAGGGTTGGGAATGACACCGGGATCGGCGCCAGGACGGGGCTTGCGGGGGCGGCCGGCTTGGGTGTCCATGGCCTCGTTGGCCAGGCGGTCGGCGTGGGCGTTGCGGGCCCGGGGTATCCAGGTGTAGCGGACGTTGCCGAGCTGGCGGGCCAGGGCGGCTGCCTCGCTGGCCAGTGGGCGCAGGTGCGGGTGCTTGATCTGCCACCGCCCGCTCATCTGCTCTACGACCAGCTTGGAGTCCAGCCGCGCTTCGGCACTCGTTGCGCCCTGCGCAACCGCGGCTCGCAGGCCGGCGATGAGGCCTGAATACTCGGCGACGTTGTTGGTGGTGGTGCCCAGCCCCTCGGACACCTCGGCGAGTAGCTCTCCGGTGTCCGCGTCGCGCACCACCGCTCCGTACCCCGCCGGGCCGGGGTTGCCGCGCGAGCCACCGTCGGCCTCGATGATGACGCGTCGGGTCACTGCCCGGACCCCGCTAGGCCCGATTCGGCCGTGCGCACCAGCAACACGCCACACTCCTCGCAGCGCAGCACCGCCGTGGGTGCGGCGTCCAGCAGCGCTCTGACCGCGGTGCGGTCCAGCTCCAATCGGCAGGCGCCGCAGCGCCGTTGGCGCAGCAGGGCGGCGCCGGTCCCCTTCTGGGCTCGAATTCGCTCGTAGAGCGCCACCAGATCCTTGGGCAGCGCGCTGAGCAGGGTGCTGCGCTCGCCGCGCCGTCGCGATTCGGTGGCGGCCAAGTCACCCAGCGCGTCGTCGCGGCGGCTGGTGGCGTCGGCCAGCCGTTGCTCGATCTCGGCCAGTGCTGCCCGGCTGCGGCCGATCTCGGCGTCGATGGCCTCGCGGCGCTCCATCACCTCCAGTAGGTCGTCCTCCAAGACCGTCTGACGTCGTTGCAGGGTGGCCAACTCGTGTTGGATGTCCTCCAACTGCTTGCCGGAGCTGATCGATCCGGAGTCGAGCAATCGGCGGTCGCGGTCTTCGCGGGCCCGCACCTGGTCGATCTCGGACTCCAACTTGCGGATCTCGCGGTCCAGGTCCGATGCGGTGGTCTCGGCATCGACCAGACCATCACGCCTGGTCCGCAACTCCTGCTCGGTCTGCTCGACTTCGGCCAGCTCGGGCAACGAGCGGCGCCGGTGCGCGGTGCGGTCGAGTTCGGCGTCCACCTCGGCCAGGTCCAGTAGCCGACGTTGCGCGGCGGGATCGGCATTCACCGAGGTGACCTCCCAGGCGGTTTGGCCGAGCCGATCGTCCCGGGATCGGTGCGGCGCTGCGATATGCGAACGTCGACCGTACCGCCGAGCGCCGGAGGCACTACCGACGCCGCCTGTGCCGGAGGCACTACCGACGCCTGTGCCGGAGGCACTACCGACGCCTGTGCCGTGGTCAGTACCGCGCGCAGCCCGGCAACGAGCAGCGCGGCGATCTCGGGGGGCCGAACCGCGACGCGAAGGTGGTCGCAGGTGAGCCCGGGGAAGGTGTCAGCGCGTCGGACCGCAATGCCGGCGTCCCGCAGCGCAGCCCGGACCCGGTCACCGCGCGGCACGTGCAGCAGCAGGTAGGGCGCTGCGGCAGGCTCGTGCACGGTGACGCCGGGCAGCTCGGCCAGCTGGGCGGCCAGCCACTCGCGGTGCTCTGCGGTCTGCGCCGCCGCGATCTGAGCCTCGGCCACGGCGGCAGGCGTGCTGCAGGCGCGCACGGCCTCCAGCACCAGGCTACTGACCGGCCACGGCGGGCGCGGTGCAACCAGCCGGGCCAGCAACTCCGGTGCCCCCAGGGCGTATCCGGCGCGCAGCCCGGGAATCGCCCAGGTCTTGGTGAGGCTGCGCAGTACCAACAGACCGGGGATGTCGCGCTCGGCGGCCAGTGATTCCGGTTCACCGGGCACCGCGTCGGCAAACGCCTCGTCCACCACGAGCACCCGGCCGGGACGGGCCAACCCGCGGATCGCCTGGGCCGGATGCAGCACAGAGGTCGGGTTGGTGGGATTGCCGAGCACCACCAGATCAGCATCGGCGGGCACCCGTTCGGGGCGCAGCAGGTGCGCACTGTCGGTGGACACTCGGAGGACGAGAATGCCCGCCTGCCGCAGTGCCACCTCAGGCTCGGTGAACGACGGGTGCACCACTGCAGCGCACCTGGGCGCCAATGCGGGCAGCAATGCGAAACCCTCCGCTGTGCCGTTGAGCACGAGCACCTCGGCCGGGTCGCGACCGTGCCGGGCGGCCACCATGGCGCGGGCTGCGGCGTCGGCGGCGGCCGATGGGTAGCGGCCCAGCTGGTCCAGCGCGGCGACCAGTCGCTCCCGCAACCACGTCGGCGGCCCTTCGCCGCGCACGTTGACCGCGAAGTCGAGCAGCCCCGGCGCGGCATCGACATCGCCGTGGTGGCGCAGCAGGTAATCCATTGCACCGCGACGCTATCGGGTGCTCGGGGGTGGTGGTCCCGGTCAGTCGGGCTTGCGAGCGAGGATCACGCTGCGGTCCCCGGCGCTGTGGCGATGCTGGACGTCGACGAAGCCGATCTGCTGGGCGATCTCGGTGAGTTCGGTGACTGAGTAGCACTTGCCCGCAGTGGAGTGCATCAGCAGCACCGAGTACTCGGCCACCGGCAGCGGCCCCCGCTTGTCCGCGTCGATGTGGGTGTCGTGATCGACCCACCATCCTCCCGATGGCAGGGTCGCGTAAGAGGCGGCCAAGAGTGCCGCTACCTGGTCGGTGTCCCAGTCGTGCAGTACGTGGGAGTACAGGTGCAGGTCATAGCCGGTAGGCAGCGGGTCGGTGAACATGTCGCCGGTGATGACCTCGCACCGCTGGTGGTAGCCCCGGTCGGTGAGCAGGATTCGGGCTGCCGCGTCGACCGGCGGACGTTCGAACACCGCCGCTCGGGCACCGGGTCGCCGATCGAGCAAGGCGCAGGCGTAAATACCCGAGCTGCCGCCTACGTCGAGCACCCGCTGGGCCGGTAGGTCGTCGAGTACGGCGGCGAGCGCTGGACCCAGGAAGGCGCCGCGGGCGTCCATCGCGGCGGTGATGCGCTGAGCGAAAGCCACCTGATCCAACCGCCCTGACCAATCCTGCTGGGATGACCAATCCTGCTGGGATGGCCAATCCTGATGAGATGGCCAATCCTGATGGGATGGCGTAGCGCTACCCCCGGACCTCGCTTCGGCCGAGGTAGCGGCGCTGGCCCAGGCCGCGGGCACCCCGGTGCGTAGTACCTCGGCGAGCTCACGGCACGCGGGGCGCTCGATCAGGGACCCGTAGTAGGAGCGCAGGTCGAATGCGCAGCCCTGGACCAGATGGGTGCGGGCCAGCGCCGTGGTCGTCACTTCGTCGTCGCGGTGGAGATCGCGATCGAGTAGTCCGAGCGCTGCGCAGTAGGTCAGGAGCACGTCGGCGGGTCGGGTGGCCAGGCCCAGTTCGGCACACAGCTGCGCTGCGGTCACCGGTTCGCGTCGGGCCAACCAGGAGAACAGATCGAACTCCGCCACCGCGGCGATCAACAAGTCCGGTGCGTACACCCCGTCCCGGATCCGGTAGAGCATCGTGGGATCCGGAACCACGAAGTCAGCGGCCATCGCCCGATCGTGCCGCATGCCGGGAGTCGCCGCCGACGCGGACGGCACCTCGTGATCAGCCAGACTGTGCAGGGTGAGTACCAGTCAGCCGCGCGTTCACCTCTGTTTCGTCTGTACCGGGAACATCTGCCGTTCCCCGATGGCCGCGGTCGTGTTCGCCGATGCGCTGCGCCGCGAGGGGCTCGCGGACCGGGTGCGGGTGAGCAGCGCGGGCACCGACAGCTGGCACATCGGCAGCTCTGCCGACAGCCGGGCCGCAGCCACCCTGCGGCGCGCCGGTTACGACTGCGCGCACGTCGCCGCCCAGGTCGGCCCGGTGCACTTGTCCGCTGATCTCCTGGTCGCGCTGGACTCCGGGCATCTCGCCACGCTGCGTCGATTGGTCCGCGAACCGGAGCGAGTGGTACTGCTGCGTTCGTTCGACCCGGCCGTCGGCGATGATCTCGACGTGCCCGACCCCTACTTCGGAGGGAAGGGCGGGTTCGACGAGGTCCTCGCCATGGTGCGGGCTGCGGTACCCGGTTTGCTGGCATGGGTGCGAGACAAGCTGCGAGAACGGCTGTGAGCGAGGCTGGTGAGGTCGGCGAGGCAGTCACCGCGATCACTGAGCAACCGGTGCGGGCCGTAGCTGCCCGCGGTGGAATCTGGGTGGTCGAGCTGACCGACCGGCGCACCGTGGTGGCCAAGCGCGGTGCAGCCGGACAGGCCGAAGCCGAAGCCGCCGGGCTGCGCTGGCTTCGGGTGCCAGGGGGGCCGTTGGTGCCGCACGTACACGGCATCAGCGGGCGATGGCTGGTCACCGAGTATGTGCCGACGGGTCGGCTGGAATCGGTGGGCGCCGAGTGGCTCGGAGGTGAACTGGCCGCGCTGCACGCCGCGGGCGCTCCCGCTTTCGGCGCCCCACCCCCGGGAGGGCCGCAGCAGGCGTGGATCGGCCTGGCCCCGATGGCCAACGTCACCGGCCAGCTGTGGCCGCAGTGGTATGCCGAGCAGCGAGTACTGCCCTACCTGCGCACCGCACGCGACCACGGTGCGATCGACCAGGCCGGGGTCGATGCCGTGGCGCGGGTCTGTGAGCGGATCGAGGAGCTGGCTGGGCCAGCCGAGCCGCCGGCGCGCCTGCACGGGGACCTGTGGTCGGGCAATGTGCACGCAGGTGCCGATGGCCGGGTGTGGCTGCTCGACCCGGCCGCGCACGGCGGGCACCGGGAGACCGACCTGGCGATGCTGGCCCTGTTCGGGTACCCGCACCTGGAGCGGGTGCTCGTCGGCTACCAGGCCGTGGCTCCACTGGCATCCGGCTGGCGGGCGCGCATCCCGCTGCACCAACTGTTCCCGCTGCTGGTGCACGCGGTGCTGTTCGGCGGCGGCTACGGGGCCAGCGCAGCTGCCGCCGCGCGCGCGGCGTTGCGGTGAGTACCGGTTACCGTGGTGGGCGTGCAGTGGCGGTTTCTGCTGCGACCCGGTTGGGTGGCGCTGACGGTGGCGGTGGGGTGCTTCGCCGTCCTCGCGTTCACCCTGCTCGCGCCGTGGCAGTTCGACCGGGGCGAGCAGCGCAGCGCCCGCAATACCGCCATTGAGGAGTCGTTCACCACCGCGCCGCAGCCGTTGCGGGATGTGCTGGCCCTCGGTGCAGCCCCCGCAGTGGGCACCGAGTGGCGTCAGGTCCAGCTCACCGGGCGTTATCTACCGCAGGCCGAGATGGTGGCTCGGCTGCGCACCGTGCAGGGTGAACCGGCATTCGAGGTGCTGGTCCCACTGCGGCTGGGCGACGGCTCGGCCGTGCTGGTGAACCGCGGCTACCTGCGCCCAGCCGACGGAGTGCGGGTGCCCGATTACCCCGCGGTGCCCGACGGCGAGGTGACCCTCACCGGCCGGCTGCGGCGGGACGAGCCGGACCCACGTAACGGCGAGGTCGTGGTGCAGGACGACCACCGGCAGGTGTACGCGGTGAACTCGCGCACCGTGGGCGCCGCCACCGGGGTTGCGATCGAGCCGGGTTACGTGCAGCTGGTCGGCACAGCACCGGGTGTCTTGTCCCCGCTGCCACTGCCGCAGCTGAACTCCGGACCGCACTTCGCCTACGCGCTGCAGTGGCTGGCCTTCGGGGCGATGGCCCCCTTGGGGCTGATGTACTTCGCCTGGCAGGAAGCCACCGGAGGGCGCCGAGTGGGCCGCTCGCCCAATCCGGACGATCCGGATGACACCGATGATCCGCATGATCCAGCCGAGCCGTTGGCCGCGCTCGCCGATCGGTACGGTCGAGCGGTCTGAACGGGGCTGTCTGAGCTGAGCGGTCCGAACCGGGCGGTCCGAACCGGCGGTCCGAATCCAGGCGCGTTCAGCTTCGGCGACGCCGGCCCACCAGCGCGGCGAACATCGCGATCAGCACCGCGGCCACCATCCCGACCACCCGGGACAGCTCGACCCCGCGGGTCAGATCTCCCGCATCGGGCGTGCGACCGTCACCGAGCACTGGTCGCTGCTGCGTGCCGTGTGGGTAGACCGTTCGCCCACCCAGCCGGATCTCCAGTGCACCCGCGAAGGCCGCCTCGATCTGCCCGGCGTTGGGGCTCGGATGAGCCGCCGCATCGCAGCGCCACGCCCGCCACGCACCGTGCGCCGAGCCGCCCACGAGCGGCGCGCAGAGCACGGTCAACGCTGCGGACACCCGAGCTGGCAGCAGGTTGGCCACGTCGTCGAGTCGAGCCGAAGCCCAGCCGAATCGCTGGTGCCGCGCCGAGCGATACCCGACCATCGCGTCCAAGGTGTTGACCGCCCGGTAGGCCAGCAGTCCGGGCACCCCGGCCACCGCACCCCAGACCAGCGGGGCGACGACCGCGTCGGAGGTGTTCTCGGCAATCGATTCCACGCTCGCCCTGGCCATGCCTGCCGCGTCGAGCTGGTCTGGGTCACGCCCGCACAGGTGCGGCAGCCGGGCCCGGGCCGCAGTGAGGTCACCGGAGTCCAGCTCGCGGGCCATCGCGGCGCCCTCCTTGGCCAGCGAGGCACCACCGAGCACCGCCCAGGTAGCCAGTGCGGTCCCGGCGACCTGCACCGCAGCCCGCCCGCGCCCAGCCCGTTCCACCAGACTGCCCACGGCCGTCACGCCGCCGACGAGTGCGGCGGTATAAGCCACCCCAGCCAGCCGGTGATCGGCGTAACAAGCCCGTTCAGCACCGGCCGCAAGCCGCCCAAAAGCCGCCACCGGATGAAGACGGCGTGGATCCCCCAGCGCCGCATCCGCCGCAACCCCAAGCAACAACCCCACCGCGCGCTCCGCGCCCACAGCCGACCCCCTAGATGTGGCGGACCGAAGCGAACACCGTACCCGCCGCTGTACCCCCTGTGCACGCCGTGTCAGTCCGCTGTGCACGCTGTGTCAGTCCGCTGTGCACGCTGTGTCAGTCCGCTGCGCACGCTGTGTCAGTCCGCTGTGCACGCTGTGTCCGCCTACCATGCACAGCCGGGAGTCAGTCACCAGCCGGGCGCAACTTACTCTTGCAGACCTTGCCCATCTCGTTACGAGGCAGCGCGGGTAACAGATGCACCACCCGGGGTCTCTTATGCGGGGCGAGCAGTGCCGCGACGTGCGCCGCAAGCTCCCGGCCGGCAGGCGGCGGGTCGCAGGCGGCGACCACCCAGGCGACCACTCGCTCGCCGAGATCGGGATCCGGCTCCCCGGTGACCGCCACCTCAGCGACCCCAGGGTGCTCCAGCAACGCGTTCTCGATCTCCCCAGCACCGATCTTGTACCCACCGCTCTTGATCAGATCCGTAGCCCGGCGCCCGACCAGTCGCAGGTAACCGTCCGGACCACGGGTCGCCACATCACCGGTGCGAAACCACCCGCCGCGCACGGCCTGCGCAGTCGCGTCTGGCCGGTTGAGGTAGCCGAGAAACAGCGTGGGGCCTGCCACCTCGATCTCCCCGATGGTGTCCTCGTCGGTGATCTCCTCGCCCTGCTCGTCCACCAGCCGCAGCCGCACGCCGTCCAGCGCAGGCCCGACCGTGCCGGGCCGGCGCGGCCCATCGACCCGCACGCAGCAGGTGATCAGTGACTCGGTCATCCCGTAGCGCTCCACCACCTGCGCTCCGGTGGCCGCGGTGATCCGCTGGTGGTCGGCCAACGGCAGCGCTGCGGAACCCGAGATAAGCAGCCGGGCGGCACCCAGCGCGGCAGCAACGCCCGGATCCTGTTCAGCGGCCGCAGCCAGCCGGTGATACATCGTCGGCACCCCGAACAGCATGGTCGCCGGACCAGCCAGCTCGCGCGCGATGGCCTCAACGCTGAACGAGCCCACATGGTGCAGCGCGCCCCCCAGCCGCAACGGCCCGAGCACGCCGAGCACCAGGCCGTGCACATGGAACAGCGGCAGTGCATGCACCAGCACGTCCCGCGCCGTCCACGCCCAGGCGAGCGCGAGCGCATCGATATCGGCGGCGAGCGCGCGCCGAGGTAGCACCACACCCTTGGGCGGCCCGGTCGTACCCGAGGTGTAGACGATCAGCGCGGGCGACTCGGGATCCGGCTCGGGCGGCACCGGTTCGTCCCCGGGCCGCAGCTCGACGTCACACCGGGCCACCCCACCCAGCGCCGCAGGCAATTCGGCACCTCGGGCGGTGAGCACGAGGTCGGGCTCTGAATCGGACACGACGTGGTCCAGCTCCCGGGAGCCCAGCTGGGGATTGATCGGCACTGCGGGAACGCCGAGCGCCAGCGCCGCCGCGATTCCCACGCACGTCTCCAGCTCCGGAGCGGCCCAGACCGCGACCCGCCGGGCGCCCCGCAACCGCGGGTACAGCGACGCGATCACCGAGTCGAGCTCACGGTGGGTCAGACAGCGCTGCCCGAAGCGCAGCGCCTCGGCGTCGGTGGGCCGGTGCAGCGTCGGCAACAGCGGTGGGTGCATACGGAGCAACCTTTCCCGCCGGATGGCGCAAATATCCGCCGATTGTGCCGGTAACACCCCGCCGGAGCCCTACGCTTCGGGCGATCCGGGGGGCATCCCGTACGCCAGGAGGACCACCCGCGATGAGTCGCCACGTGTTGAGCGCCAACACCAGCTCCGACAACTCACTCCGTTCGCAGGCCCCACCGCAGCACCTCGGCATCTTCGCCGCCACCGTCCGTGCCCTGAAGGGACTGGCCGGTCGGCCCTCGCCAGCCCCAGCAGAGATCGACCTGCCCGAACCACGACCCGCGCCCGAGTTGGTCGAACCGCCCCCCTCCCTCGAGGAGATCACCGTGGAGCTCCCGCGATACGTGGAGCTGGAGCCGACCGAACCGGCACTGTCCATGCTCTCAAAGGGGCGCCACAGCATGTGGTGACCCGTGAGTGGCGATACGAGTCATAGCTCGCATCGCCACTCACGGGTCACATAGTGACCGGTACGGTACGACGCCATGGCGGTGACAATGGCGGCGCTCGGGCTGCGCTGGTCTGATCACCGGATGTGAGCACCCGTGCCGAGGGCGGGCGGATCGCGCGACTGCTCGGGCTGGAGCGGCTACCCGGGGAGGGTGGTCTCTTCCGCCGGACCTATGCCGACGTGCACAGCTCGGTGATCTACTTCATGCTGCTGGCCCCGGACTTCTCGGCGCTGCACGCACTCGATGGCGTGGAGACCTACCACTGGTACGCCGGGTCGCCGCTGCAGCTGCTGCTGTTGTACCCGGGCGGGCAGGTCGAGCAGCCGGTCCTCGGACCGGACGTTGCGTCGGGAGCGCGGCCGCAGGTCGTTGTGCCCGCGGGGGTGTGGCAGGGTTCCAGCCCGCTCGGCGCGTGGACTCTGGCGGGTACCACCATGGCCCCGCCGTTCGAGTGGTCGGCCTTCCGATTAGGCCGACGCGCCGACCTGCTCACCGGCTGGCCGCACGCGGCATCCCGGATTCGCGAGCTAACCCGGACCTGACTGCTCTCCGTGCGTCGAGTTCGACGTGAGAGCTGTGTCGATGCCAGTGGACCGCTCTCACGTCGAACTCGGCGCACGGAGAGCGGTCGGAAGCAGCGCTCAATGAGTTACCAGGTCGGGTGTGCTGAGACGCCACCGATCGTCGCACCCCGGATCACGACATACCGGCGCGTCAGCGCCATATGGGATTGATCAGAGGTCTTCGGAGCGGGTCGATAATGGCAGGTGGGATAAACTCGACCCGGTCCGGATAGACGACCAATTCCCAGCCGATATTATGTACTTCGCGATGATGTCGCGGGCAGAGCAGAACACAGTTTTCGAGGCACGTTTCGCCTCCGTCGGCCCAGTGGACCACGTGATGCGCCTCGCATTGTCGCGGTGGCCGGTCACAGCCCGGGAATGCGCATCCCTTGTCTCGGGTTATCAAGGCCCGACGCAGCCCCAGCGGCACCGTACGCTGAGCCCGGCCCACGTCCAGCGGCTCGGACGGCCCGCCCAGCACCACCGGGATGATCTTGCAGTCGCAGGCCAACCGCCGCAGCTGAGCGGCGCTGAGCTGCTGGCCATAGTTCAGGGTCGCGGCCCCGACCGCAGCGCGCAGCGCCTCCAGGTTCACGGTCACGCTGACATGGGGAGGTTCCCCACTGCTGTGCGGCACGTCGGGTGCGGTCCGGGCCAGACCGCACAGTTCGGCCAGTGCATCGGCCTGGCGCTGGGCCACGCTGCGCTGGTCGGGGATGCCCTCACTGGCTGGGCGGGGCCGGGCCAGTTGCTCGATCAGGTCCCGGAACTGGGCTCCCGCCTCGGGGTCGAGCCAGCCTTCCAGCCCGAGTCCACCGTCGCGACGGTTGCGTAGCCGCAGCTCACCGCAGGCATCAGCGATCGGGTCCGGCTCGGGGGGTGGGGGTCCGTCGGGGTCGAGGTGATCGCGGATGCGCCGAGCCAGGATCGCCAGCCGGTGCGGCTCGACGGTCCTGGCCTGCTCGACGAGGTCCGCCTCCACCTGCTCGCGCTGCTGCGGGGTCACGCTCGGACCCACCACGCGCCATCGTCGTGGTGATCACTCGTAACTGGCCGGTCCCCAGCTCCCCGGCGGCCAATGCCGCTGCCGCGCGCGGCAGCACCACTGGCAGCGGCTGCCCGGTGGTCGTGCGCCCCGGCGCGAGCTGCCCCGCGTGCTCGACCCGGGTGCGGGCCTCGGCCGCCGAGATCCGCAGCATCCGCGACAGCAGAGCCGCCGAATCCCGGAATCCCTCAGCCTGCGCCATCCCGCGGTTCTCCACCTCAGCGACCACATCCAACATCCGCGAATACGCCTGGCGCAGCTCAACCTCGGCTTGGCGTACGCAATCACGCAGCTCGGCAGCCGATATCGTCGCGAGCGCGCCGACGTCGTCCAGAACCATGGTCACGACACCATTATTGCAGGACACCCTGACAATTTCAGGCCGATCGTGAGCGGTCGGCACAGAACTTCGACTCATGCGATCAGCGGTCGATTCCGTACGCTGAACGGAAATGGTGCAACAAAGAAGTCGATCGGCAACCGTTCTGGTCCCGGACTGCTGGCTGACGCTGCCCGACCGGCTCCCGCCAGCAGGGGAAGAACCTTCCACCAGTGTCACCGGATGGAGTGACCGGCGCATACAGGGGTCCCCTCCATCCGGTCCGTGAGCGAATCGAGGGGGTCAGGGTGTATCTGATCGAGGTGCCCGTCGAGGCAGGGGGCCGCCTGTTGGTCCAGGTCGCCGACCCGGAACGCCCGGGTGACCTGCAGCCGGCGTCTTCGCGGCCGGGCGAGGGCACCCTCTCTGGACGAACTGCTCGCCCAGCACCTGGTCCGCCAGAACGTGGACACCTTCGATCTCGCGAAGCTGCGGTACATGATCCGCAGTGGGCGTCTGGCGCGCTGTGCAGGCCGAGCACGGGCGGATCAGCGCGGCCGAGCTCTGCTCCCGCTGGAGGAAGGCGGCTACGCAGTGCTCCTGCCCGATGGCCCTACAAGCTGGTGGGCGATCCGGGCCGGTCACTGTGGTGGGCCATCAAGCTCTGCCGCTTCGCCCCCGGCGAACTCGACCCCTACGACCCCACGATCCGCCAGCTCCCGCCCGAAGCCCCTATTCCGCGTTGATGGCTGCTCTCCGT
>JBQTGW010000013.1:0-23788 GCA_052390495.1 Pseudonocardiales bacterium | reverse complement strand
TGGTGGTCACGGTGCACGACACGGTGCCCTGGACGCATCCGGACGGCTTGACCCGGCGCGGCGTCGGCTGGCATCGCCGGATGATCTCCAGGGCGGCCCGGCAGGCAGGCGCGCTGGTGGTGCCGACCGCCGCCGTCGCCGATGACCTGCCCCGACACGTCGCCTGCCGGGCCGCGGTGCACGTGGTCGGGGCGGGGGTCAGCCCGGCGGTGGTCGGTGAGGTGCAGGCGCAGCAGACCGCGGTGATCGCCGATCGGCTGGACCTCCCGCCGCGTTACGTCCTGGCGGTGGGCACCCTCGAACCCCGCAAGGGCATCGACACGCTGCTGGCCGCGCTGGCCGAGCCGGATGCCCCGGATCTGCCGGTGCTGCTGGCCGGGCAGCGGGGCTGGGGAGGGGTCGCGCCCGCCGAGCTGGCGCGCCGGGTCGGGCTGGATCCGCAGCGGGTGCGGGTGCTGGGCCGGATCAGCGACGCGGAACTGGCGGTCGTGCTGCGCCGCGCGGCGGTGCTCGCGGCCCCGAGCCAGGCGGAGGGCTTCGGCCTGCCGGTGCTGGAGGCGATGGCGGCCGGGGTGCCCGTGGTGCACTCCGACGCCCCCGCGCTGGTCGAGGTCGCGGGTGGCGCAGGGGTCAGCTTCGCCCGAAACAACCCGAAAGCGCTGGCCACCGCGTTGCGGACGGTGCTGTCCGACCCGGCCAAAGCCCACGCCATGGTCGGAGCAGGCCGACGCCGGGCACAGGGGTTCACCTGGGAGCGCACTGCCCGCCGAGTCTGGTCAGTGCACCTTGAGTTGTACCGGGCTCGACCATCCGGCTGAAGACAAATACGGCCATGCGGGTGAGTAACTTTCCGTCACGTCGTAGGCTCCGTCCGTGTTCACCGAGCCTCGGGTGGTCATTGACGCGACGGCCGTGCCTGCCGATCGCGGCGGTGTCGGCCGCTACGTGGATTCCCTGCTGGCCGCGCTGGATGCTGACGGCGCGGTCCCCGTGGTGCTGTGCCAGGCGCGGGACGCCGCGCTCTACGCCAGGCTTGCCCCGCACGCCGAGCTGTTGCCGATCGCCGAGCAGGTCGCCACCCGGACCGCGCGATTGACATGGGAACAGACCACGCTGCCCCGGCTGGCCCGGCGAGTGCGGGCGGACGTCCTGCACTGCCCGCACTACACGATGCCGCTGGCCAGCCCGGTGCCCACGGTGGTCACCCTGCATGACGCCACCTTCTTCACCGACCCGCGCCTGCACTCGCCGGTCAAGGCGCGCTTCTTCCGGGCCTGGACGCGGACCTCGCTGCGCAGGGCGGCGCTGTGCGTGGTGCCCAGCGCGTCGGCGGCGCGGGAGCTGCGGCGCGTCGCGGGTGCCGATGAGCGGACCCTGCACGTGGTGCACCACGGCGTCGATGCGGATCGCTTCCACCCGCCTTCCCCGGAGGAGATCATCGCGGTACGCAGCAGGCTCGGGCTCGGCCGGAGCCGCTACGTCGCCTTCCTCGGGGCACTTGAGCCGCGCAAGAACGTGCCCGCGCTGATCCGCGGTTTCGTCCGGGCGAGTGAGATCCTCGGGAGCCGGGACGGCGTGGGCGACGCCCTCCCGGCTCTGGTGCTGGCCGGGCAGCCGGGCTGGGACAGCCAGGTGGAGCGCGCGTTGGAGGCGGTTCCGCACCGGGTACGCGTGATACGGGCGGGCTACCTGCCGCTGGGGGAGCTGTCCGGCTTCCTCGGCGGCGCGGCGTTGGTGGTCTACCCGTCGTTGGGGGAGGGGTTCGGGTTGCCGGTGCTGGAGGCGATGGCCGCGGGAGCGGCGGTGCTCACGACTCGGCGGCTCTCACTACCCGAGGTGGGCGGGGATGCGGTGGCCTACTGCGGCGTCGGAGCCGGCGACATCGCCGCGGGGATCGTCGAACTGCTCGACGACCCGGCGCGGCGGGCTGAGCTCTCGGCGGCCGCGCAGCGCCGCGCCAAGGAGTTCTCCTGGGCGACCAGCGCGGTCCGGCATCGGGAGGCCTACGCCCGTGCCGCGCAGCTGCACTGGCGGGCCCGCTAGCCCGGCATGGTGGGCCGGGGTGCAGAATCGGGCGCCGTGAGCACACCCCGGTATGGCCAGGAACTCGCCGTGGTCACGGTGACCTATTCGCCTGGCGCGACGCTCGAGACGTTTCTGGACTCGCTGGCCAAGGCGACCAGCAGGCCAGTGCATGTGGTGCTGGCCGACAACGGCTCCACCGACGGCGCCCCGCAGCGCGCCGCGCGCCGCGAAGGGGTATCGCTGATCCGTATCGGGGAGAACGTCGGGTACGGCAGCGCCGCCAACCGGGGCATCGTCGAGCTGGGGCCTGAGGTGGGTTGGGTGGTGGTGGCGAACCCGGACATCGAGTGGCACCCGGGCAGCCTCGACGAACTGCTCGCGGCGGCGCAGCGGTGGCCGCGAGCGGGCGCTTTAGGACCGCTGATCCTAGATCCGGATGGTGCGGTGTATCCGTCGGCGCGGCTGTTGCCTTCGCTGGGGCGCGGTATCGGGCATGCCGTGCTGAGCCCGATCTGGCCGGGCAACCCGTGGACGACGGCGTATCGACAGTCCGAAGCGGTGCTGGGGGAGCGGACTGCGGAGTGGCTGTCGGGGTCCTGCCTGCTGCTGCGGCGCGTGGCGTTCGAGTCCGTCCGCGGGTTCGACTCCCGATACTTCATGTACTTCGAGGACGTCGACCTCGGTGATCGGCTGGGTCGCGCCGGGTGGCTCAACGTCTACGTGCCCACCGCTGAGGTCACCCACCTCGGCGGGCACGCCACCAGCCAGGTCGGCGATCAGATGCTGGCCGAGCACCACCGCAGCACCTACCGCTACCTCGCCGACCGCCACCCCGGCCCGCTGCACGCCCCGCTGCGGCTGGCGTTGCGGACCGGCCTGGCCGCGCGGTCCCAACTGGTGCGCCGCGCCACGCGGGATGCCTGAGCCATCAGCTCTCAGGCGTCATTCACGGGTGCGTCGGCCTGCCGGGCGGTGAGGGGGATTAGGTAGCTTCTGCCCTGGAGCAGGCAAGTGAGGGCCAAGCCGGTGCGCTGGTTGAGCGGGCCGGTGTGGTCGATGCCGAGGGATCGGGCGAGGTCTGCGGTGTACAGCCGGGCGGCGGCTTCGATAAGCAGGGCGTAGGTGTCTGCGGCGGTGCGGGCACGCCGCCAGGCGGTTCCTATAATCGCCGCGGCGATGAGCAGGCCGGGCCACCACAGGGTGCCGGCGATCAGGTAGAGCAGACCCCATCCGGCGAGGGTGGTGGCCCTGGCCAGTGATTCCCGGGCTGAGGTGATCTCGGTTCGGGTGGTCTCGGGCATGGCCAACCACAGGTGCGGCCAGATCGTGGCCAGGCCGAGGTCGTATTCGCGGTCCAGGCGGGTGATCGCGGCGTGGATGCGGTCCCCGATCCAGGTCGGACGGGTGGGTTCTTCTTGCGCGATCCGGGTCACCGCGCGGCGTGCCTGGCCTAGGTCCTCTCCGGTGAGGGTTTCTACACGGCCAGCGCGCTGTGCGCCTTTGGTGTCGAGCTGGCTCTGGTAGTTCTGGGTAGCTGCTGTCCAGCGTTTTTCGCGGATTGTGGTGCGGGACGCGGCGAGGTGACGAAACGGCGGCGGCCAGGACTGCCAGCGGTCGGCGAGCCACACCCGCTCAGTGAGCGATCCCAGCGCCTGCGCGGCCAGGCCGACCCCAGCGGCGGCGAGGATGCCGACGAGGAGGACCAGCACCAGCCCGCTGGCTGAGGTGACGCCCGGGGAGGTTGTCCAGGTGTCGAGTTGGCGGGTGATCCGGGCGACGTCGAAGGGGTGGCGGTGCCCCAAGGTGTAAGCGGCAGCCAACGCCCCGAGGTAGAGCAGTCCGGGCAGGACCAGCAGCGATAGCCAGCGTTCGGCGAGTTTCTTACCGAGCTCGGCCAGGAATCCTCCCACGGCCTATAGCCTCTCCCAGCGAAGTGGTTCGCTGTACAGCTGGCAGGTCGGCGGTGTCGATGGCGGCGTTGCCGGGTCAGGCAGCCAGGAACGCGAGCACTTACCCCGTGGGCACAAGAACACCACCTCGACCGGAGGTGGATCATCCATCCCGACCGGACGTGCCCCGCGATAATGTCCTCCGCCCCGGGTTGATCCGACGCCGCGCGCGTCCCCGCACCGCTGCAGCGCAATGTGCAGCTCGCTGATCAGCTCGGACACCTCGCCACCGTCGCATACCGCCGCGATGAGCCGATCCAGCGGGGACGTGTCACCCTCCCGCTTTAGACATCCACGGATGTCCGCCACATTCGTGCACACCCACGCAACCGCGTCCCGTGTGTACTCATCAGGCATCCTCTGGTTCCTCTCTTATGTCACGCCGCGATCACTGGCCGGGCTGCACCGCAACGAGCCATTATTCTCCGCTGCTCGGGGAGAACAGCGTGGCACAACTGGAACGCTTCGCTATCTGTCAGCGATTGCCTTACTGGAGAAACCACCAGGGCGACGCAGCGGGGAAGGCAGGGGACGTGATGCGCGATCGGCTTCTCGCAGCACTCACGGCACGGCTGGAGCGGATCCAGGCGGCACAGGATCCCGCGCTGGCGCTGGAGCCAGGAGCACTTGACGATGCCCAACGCCTCATCGGCATCCTGCGTGATGACGACGGCGACGTTGAAGCCCGCTTCATACTCGGCTGGTTCTACTGGTATCGGCACCTGGCGCTGCCTGAGGGTCCGGATCGCGACGCCCTGCGGGAGGCGAGTCAAGCCCTCATACCCTGCTTCATCGCCGGAGTCGAAGGACTACCCGAACCCCTTCTTCCGCTTCTCGCCGAGAACACAGTCGGCGTAGCCGTTGCATTGCTCAAGCAGGCGGAGAGCACGAGCGACCTGACCTTGATTACGGCCACAGTCCTGGTCTGGCAACGGGTCCTCAACGCCATTTCGGCTGATCACCCCAACCGGGCGGGCCTGCAGGCCAACCTGGGCAGCGCTCTGCTGCTCCGGTTCTGGCGGTCGGGGGAGCTCGCCGATGTGGACGAGGCGATCACCGTGAGTCGGATGGCGACGCAGGCCACCCCGGCCGGTCACCCCGAACGGGCCGGGTACCTGAACAACCTGGGTAATGCACTACAGGCCCGGTTTGGGCGGGTGGGGGCGTTGACCGACCTGGATGAGGCGATCACGTCGAAGCGGGGAGCGGTGCAGGCTACCCCGGCTGATCACCCCGACCGGCCGGCCGTGCTAGTCAACCTGTGTAGCGCGCTGCGGGTCCGATTTGGCCGAATGGGGATGCTGGCCGATCTGGATGAGGCGATCATCCTGAGTCGGGCGGCGGTGCAGGCCACCCCACTTGATCACTACGACCGGCCTGCCATCCTGGCCAATCTGGGTTTGGCCTTATGGACCCGGTTCGAGCTGGCGGGGGCGTTGGCCGACTTGGACGAGGCGATCACCGTGGATCGAGCAGCGGTGCAGGCCGCCCCGGCTGATCATCCCAACTGGGTCATGTACCTATCCAACCTGGCCAGCTCCCTGCTGGTCCGGTTCCGGCGGGTGGGAGCGTTGGCCGATCTGGACGGGGCGATCGCGGCCACTCGGGCAGTGATGCAGGCCACCCCGGATGATCATTCCTATCAGGCGAGGAATCTGGCCAACCTCGGCGCCGCGCTGTGGACCCGGTTCGAGCGGGCAGGGGCGCCGGCGGATCTGGATGAGGCGATCACGGTCATTCGGTCGGGCATGCAGGCCATCTCGGTCGACCACCCTGAACGGGCTATCTATCTGTCCAACCTCGGTGCTGCGCTGCGTGCCCGGTTCGAGCTGGCGGGGGTGCTGGCGGATCTGGATGAGTCGATCACGATCGGTCAGGCAGGGGTGCAGGTTACTCCTATCGATCACCCCCGCCGGGCCATGCACCTGTCCAACCTCGGTCTCGCGTTGCGGACCCGATTCGAGCGGGTGGAGGTGCCTGCGGATCTGGATGAGGCGATCACGATCGCTCGGGCAGTGATACAGGCCACTCCGGTTGATCACCCTGATCGGGCCAAGTATCTGTCCAACCTCGCCGCCACGCTGCAGACCCGGTTCGAGCGAGCAGGGGTGCAGGCGGATCTGGACGAGGCGATCACCACGCTTGCCCTGGCGGCCGAGGGGGAGTCGGGAGCGGCTTCGGTGCGGATTCGTGCGGCGCGGGTGGCGGCGTCGCTCAGTGCTCAGACCGACCCCAGGGGTGCGGCGGAACTGCTGGCGGGTGCGGTGCGTCTGTTGCCAAAGACGACCCCTCGCCAGTTCCAGCACGGTGACCAGCAGTACGCGCTCGGGCAGTTCGCCGGGCTGGCCGGTGACGCGGCCGCTCTGGCGTTGCTCGCCGATGTGGTCGGCCCGAGTGGCGAAAACCCGGCGATGCAGGCGCTGCGCCTGCTGGAGCTGGGGCGGGGGGTCCTGCTCAGCCAGGCACTGGACACGCGCAGCGACCTCACCGATCTTCAAGCCGGTCATCCTGAGCTGGCCGAGCGGTTCATCGAGTTGCGTGATCAGCTTGACCAGCCAGGCGACACATCAGTGTTGGCCGATGAGGCGGGGATGGCCGCCGGGTGGGAAGAACGCTGCATCGAGGACCGGCACCAGCTTGCCGCCGCGTTCGAGACGACGGTAGCCGGCATCCGGGATCTGGACGGTTTCGAGACGTTCCTGCTGCCCCCGGAACCGGACCAACTCATCCGCCACGCCCAGCACGGGCCGGTGGTGGTGGTCAACGTCAGCCAGTACCGCAGCGACGCCATCCTGCTCACCCCAGCGGGGGCCGCCGCCGTGCCGCTGCCCGGCCTCGCTTGGGACGACCTGAGCGACCGGATCATCTCGTTCCATCAGGCGTTGCGTACGGCCCATGACCCCGAGGTGAGTTCTGCGGACCGGATAGGTGCCCAGCACACGCTCAGCGCGGTCCTGGAATGGTTATGGGACGTCACAGCCCAGCCGGTCCTCGACGAACTCGGCCACCAGGAAACCCCAGCACCCGGAACCGCGTGGCCGCAACTGTGGTGGGTACTGGGTGGGCGCTTGGGCTTTCTGCCCCTGCACGCCGCCGGATACCACCGCGAGCCACCGAGAGCCGACGGTGGGCGCCGCACGGTCATGGACCGGGTGATCTCGTCCTACACCCCCATCGTGCGTGCGCTTGGCTACGCCCGGGAACGCACCAGCACATCGGCCGTAGCCAAGCGGGCACTGATCGTGGCTATGCCCACCACGCCCGGCGACGACCCGCTGCACCACGTCGTCAATGAAACCGAACTGGTCCGTAACCGGCTCCCCGGGGCCACCTTGCTGATCGAGAGCTCAGCGACCACCGATTCCGAACTGCCCACCAAGGCCACCGTGCTGGCCCACCTGGGCGAGTGTGCGATTGTGCACTTTGCCTGCCACGGCAGAAGCCACCTGACCGACCCATCACAAAACCTACTGCTGCTGCACGATCACGACACCGCCCCGCTCACCGTCGCCAGCCTCGCCCCGATCCGGCTCGACCAAGCCCGGCTGGCCTACCTGTCGGCCTGCCGCACGGCGTTCAACCGCTCCACCAACCTGATCGACGAGGCCATCGACCTGACCACAGCCTTCCAGCTCGCTGGCTACCCGCACGTGGTCGGCACTCTCTGGGAGATCGACGACGCCCTCGCTGCCAATGTCGCCGACGCTTTTTACACCGCCCTCGCCGCCGACAATGACACGATCGACACCAGGGGTGCCGCGCAGGCGCTGCACCATGCTGTGCGCGTTATCCGCGACAGGCTGCCCGCGACACCATCCTTATGGGCCGCGTACCTGCACGCCGGTGCTTGAGCACCGCACCGGTCACCCAGCGGCCCCCATCTTGAGCTGATCAACGAGTGAGCTAGGGGAACTTCGCGTTCCACTTGTCTTGCTCCGCCTGGATCAGACCGTGATCGGTCTGGGTGTCATACGCCGATTGCTGCGTCTTGAGGTCCTTCTGGGCCGCTTTGACGATCTCCTGCAGCTTCGTTCCGGCGTCGAGCGCGGTGAACGCCTTGGTCGCCTCGGCGATCGCGGCCGCCTTGCCGCACCCGGTGACGTCGACCTTGAGTGTTGCCGCGGTGTCGCGCAGCTTCTTCTGGAGCTTCGTCGCGATGTCGTTGGTGACGTTGAAGTGGACCTGCTCGTGGTGCAGCAGCCGTCCGGCCTCGGTTTTGTGAATCTTCGCGACTTCGGTCTTGAAGTCGGCCGAGCAGGCTGCCTTGCTGGCTGCACTGGCGCTGCCGCCGGGGTGGGTGAACGTGTGCTTGCCCGGTTTGAAAGTGGCTTGCGACGCGGTCTTGCAGTCGGTGACGAGCGTGGCCGAGCAGTCCTTCTTCGACGTGGCGGTCACCTTCGTACTGCCGATCGTGAGCTCGAACGAGGTCGAGCCGCCCGCGAAGGCTTGCTTGCAGGGGGCGACCTGCTCCTTGCACTGCTTGCCCGCTTCCGCTGTGAACTCCTTCACCTGCTTGTCGAATCCGGCATTGCAGGCCGTCACGGCCTTGCTGGTGGTGCCGACGAGATCTTTGCCGAGGTCCGGATCCGCGCCGGACTCTTCCTGCGACATGTACGCCTTGACGTTGTCGAACATGGTCGGGTCCACGGAGATCTGCACGGTGAACTCGGTTGTGGGTTTTTTGGCCTTCGGCGGGGTGCAGGGCGTCCCCTTGTCGTCCACCTTCTTGTTCTGCTTGACCTTGGGCAGCTTGTGGATTCCCGATGCGGTCTGCGCCGGGAACTTGGCCGGCTTGCGCCCCTTGAAGTCACCCCAGGTCAACGGCCGAAAGTCGATCTTCGCTCGCTGTATCGGCAGGTTCCCCTGCGGTGTGGCTTCCTCCGCGCACGGGCAGCCGGCGTGCATTTCCTTGCCGCACCGCTGGACCTTCAGTGCTTCGGCGACGGCGGCGTTGCCTGCGAGTCGTTGCAGCGCCCGCACCGCTTCGACGGTGCGCAGACCCTTCGGTGGGATCCAGGTTGCCGCTGCCGAGCTTCCCTTCGGCCGGGTCGGTGCTCGCTTCCGGGACTGCTGGTGGCGGTGCGCGTACATAGTGACCTCGCTCTGCGCGGGCTGTCCTGCTACAAAACTCTGATCGATTGGACGCCAACCAGATCTCATCGACCGTACGATCGGGCAGCCATCGCTGCCCTAATGCGCAGTGGGAGGCGGACCCCCGCGGCCGGTGGGTCCCAGGCGGAAGAGAGGCAACAGATGATCTTCATTGTCGTCAGGTTCACCATCCGTCCCGATCGCAGCGATGAGTGGCTCACCCTCGTCGAGGACTTCACTCAGGCCACCCGGCGGGAGCCGGGAAATATCTTCTTCGAATGGTCCAGGAGCGTCGACACGCCCAACCAGTTCGTCTTGGTCGAAGCGTTCGAGTCCAGCGAGGCGGGCGAGGCGCATGTGAGCTCCGAACACTTCAAGACCGCTATGGCGTGGATGCCTGACGTGATCTCGAAGACCCCGGAGATCGTCAATGTCGAGGTGCCGGGCGACGGGTGGGCGCACATGGCAGAACTTGCACCGGCCCGGAGTCAGTAGTAGTTCGGTCATTCTGGGAGTGTCAGGCGCTGGGCTGGCTACCCGCACGTGGTGGGCACCCTCTGGGAGATCGACGACGTCCTCGCCGTCCGCGCACGCTGACCGGCTTCGAAGCACGCGGGTGCTCTGGGGGTCACGGATTACGGAAGATATCGTGGGTGTTGATCCGGCGCCAGATGATGTGCGGCTCCCCAGCCAGCTGCTCAGGACCGTACTGCCAGGTGGCACGGCCGTCGGGAGCCCACGTCAGTTCCCACACGTCCGCAACGCCCTGCACTCGCTTAACCCGCAGCCCGGCGCGAAACCCATGGCTGGCACCGCAGGTCAGCGATGAACTGCTCGACCATCTTGAAGAACTGCGATTGTTGAGCTCTGGTGAGTCTGGCGAAGTCGCGATCGAACCGGGCTAGCTTCTCGTAGGTAGGCACTAGCGCGGGACGACTACGGGGCGCGGACAGGCTCGTCAGCAGCGGGAACGTCCCGCAGCGAGGCGAGGAACTCCTCATCCGAGTGGTAGCGGGTCGAGCGCCCGGCCATCCGGTCGGCGTCAGCCTCTGCCTCGCCAGCTTGCCACTCCGGGGTCCGGTACCACGCCTGGTCAAGAGCGGCCAACTGGTGCGCAATGCGGTCAAGCTTGGCCTCCGCCACGCCGCGGGAGCGTTTCGCGGTGATCACCGCAACCGTCGCAGCGAGCAGCGCAGCAACGCTCGCGCCCAGGGAAAGCGCTGCGGCAACCACTGATACGTCCACGTGTCAATGATGCCGCACTGTGACGCGAGATGGCACTGTGTCGGCCGTTTCGGGCAGGTTCACTACATCTAGATGACTTATTCCAAGGGGTCCGCGCGTCAGGCGTTGGGATGAGGACGAGGGTGTCCATGATCGACGTTGCCTAGCAACGTTGACCTTGGAGGCCCCTCGTGCATGTCGATCTGGATACCCTCGCCACCGCACTGTGCATACGCATCGATGATGAGCTGACAGCATCCCCGCAGATCACCCGGTGGCGACCGAAGGTCGGCACCCCCTGGGAGATCGACGACGAGCTGGCCGTCCGTGTCGCCAACGACTTCTACACCGCCCTCGCCACCAGCGACAACACGATCGACACCACGGGCGCCGCGCAGGCTCTCCACCATGCTGTGCGTGCCATTCGAGACGAGCAGCCCGCGACGCCCTCCTCGTGGGCCGCTTATCTACACGCCGGTGCCTGAGCCAGCCACGGCAGCTCAGCAGCGGATCAGATTCGCCGACGGCGAGAAGACCCCGCGGACACCGACGGCCCGCAGTAGCACAACATGTGCTACAATCTCCAGGTGGAACGCATCGGGGTCCGGGAGCTGCGCCAACACGCGAGCCGTTATCTGGACCGGGTCAAGGCCGGCGAGTCGATCGAGGTCACCGAACGAGGTACGCCGGTGGCGGTGCTCATCCCGGCCGCGCGCGACGAGGTACGTGAGCGGCTGGTCCAGCAGGGCCGGTTGATGCCCGCCCGCGGACCGCGTGTGCTCCCCGAGCCGGTCGACACGTCCGGGCTGTCCACCGCTGCGGTTCTCGACGAGCTGCGCGCCGACCGGTTGTGATCTATCTTGACACGTCGGCGCTGGCCAAGCTGATCGTCCGCGAGACGGAGACGGCTGCGCTGAGCCGGTGGCTACGCCAGCGCGCGACACAGCTGTGGGTGACCAGCATCGTCGGCCGGGTCGAACTCGTGCGGGTGGCCCGGCGCTTCGCCGCCGCAGACGGAGCCCGCCTGCTGCTGGCTGGGCTGGACACGATCCCACTCGTCGAGCCTGTCGCCGACGTCGCGCAGACCACCGGACCGGCCACCCTACGAACGTTGGGCGCCATTCATCTGGCCAGCGCACTCTCGGTACGTGACGAGCTGACCGCCTTTTGCTGCTACGACCACCGGCTGCTCGATGCTGCCGGGGACGCGGGTCTGCCGGTCCACGCCCCCGGCAGGTGAGCGGCGGCACGCCCCACGGTTAGCTTCACGGCTTGGGATACTGATGGTCCCGGAGCAAGCGGGCGAGGTGAGCGGCGTTGCGGGCCAACGAGTCCGTCGTCGAGCGGACCATCTCCGGGGTCTCCTCTAGATCCATATAGTTCGTCGAGCCCATAGCCTGGTCATTCCAGTACGTCGAGGCCTGTGCCGGGATCGTGAACCCCACATCGTTCAGCGCCTGGCACACGTCGGCGACGATCTTATGGGCACCGTCCTCATTGCCCACTACCGCGACGGTGCCTACCTTGCCGTACATCGATGGGCGCCCCTCGTCGTCGGTTTCGGACAACTCCGCATCGAGCCTTTCGAGCACGCGCTGCGCGATGCTGGACATGTGGCCCACCCAGGTCGGGGTGGAGAGCACGAGAACGTCTGCCTCGACGATCCGCCTGCGGATTTCCGGCCACTGGTCACCCTGGCCCATGTCGGTCTGGACACCGGGACGCACGTCGAAGTCGACGACCCGCAGCAGCTCTCCGTCCACATCATGCTTGCCCAACGCATCGAGCACCTGCTCAGCGATCAGTTCGCTGCTCGACGGAGCCGGGGACGGCGTCAGAGTGCACACCAGGGCCAACGCACGTAGTTGCTCGGTCATGGTGCTGGGGTACCCGTGATCACCACGACCAAACCAGCACTCCGTTCACGCCGAACGCGGTATGCGGGTCAGGATCCGTTCTCGGTGAGGAACTTGGCTACCTCGTCGACGACCTGGAGGTGGTTGGCCTCGACCAGGGGGTAGTGCGAGGCATCCGGGATGATCGTTTTGGTGACCTTGGGGCTGCCGGTGTAGCGGGCGGCTTGCTGGTCAGCGGCGTAGGGCTGTGGGCCGAACACCGCGTCCGCGTCTCCGAAGATCACCTGCACGGGCACGGTGATCTGCCCGAGCAGCAGCACGTCGGCCGCGATTCCGGCCGGGATCGAGGACAGCTGGCCACACGGGTCCGGGTTCAGTGCCGGCACCGCGGCCCGGACGTCGGGCGTGGCGCTGTTGAAGTAGAACCTCTCGCGGGAATTCTTGAAGAAGGCCGCGTAGTTCGGCGGGGCTCCCTCGTCACCGCCCTGCGCGCAGCGGACCATCACGTCGGCGAACTCCTGGCTGCCGAACGGGGTGACGGTGTAGTCACCCCAGGCCATGTTGATGACGGCGTCGACGTCGTCGAAGGTGTATGCCTCGATGTGCGAGATCAGCCCGCCGACCGAGGCCCCGCCCAGGTTGACCTTGCTGAACTCGACTGGCTCGGCCGACTCGGTTTGGTACGTACCGTTGCGCAGGGCTTGGACCATCTGGTGGGCGACGTCGGCCTCGGAGCCGAAGCAGGTGGCGTTGCCTGGGGGCTTGTCACTGGCTCCGTAGCCGAGTCGGTCGACGATGACCGAGGTGTGGCCGCGCTGTGCCAGCTGGGTGGCGAAGGCGTAGTTCGGTACGCCCGTGAAGTTCCAGTAGTACTCACCCCAGGTGACCGCGTGCAGGTAGATCGTCGCTGCGGTGGGGTTCTCCAGCGCGGATCGCGGGGCCACAATTCGCCCCCGCACGGTGTAGTCCTTCCCATCGCTTTGGCACGCCACCTGCGTTCTGTTGGTGTTCTTGACGTGGAACGACACGGGTACTTCGACGACCGGCGGCTCCGCGGCGGCCGGCGAGGCGGCTGTGGCCAGCACGGCGAGCAGGCCAGCCGCAACAGCACACACTTTTGTGGTCAGTCTGCTCAGCATCGCTCCACCCGTTTCCTTACAGAGCTCACCCGGTGCCCTTGGTGAACGACCGGACCAATCCTCCGGTTACTCGACGTCCGGCAGCACCGCGTGGCGTGCCTCGTTGAGCCGCTCTGTCACCTCGCCACCGCCGCGATGACCCGGTCCAGTGACACGTGTCACTCGTGTTGCTGAGGTGAACAGCACGGTAAGACAGATAACACCGAGCTGCCTCTCAGCGATTGCCCGATTAGAGAAACTTAGGCAACGCTTAGGGGCAGGTAGGGGACGTGATGCGGGATGAGCTTCTCGCGGCGGTTGTGGTACGGCTGGAGCAGATCAAGGCGACGCAGGATCCCACCCTTGCGTTGACGTGGGGCGCGCGCCGTGACGCGCACCGCCTCGCGCGGCTCTTGCGTGACGACGCCAGCGACCTCGGAGCCCGCCACGCGCTCGGCTGGTTCCATTGGTATCGGCATCTTGCCTCGCCGGACGGCCAGGACCAGGACGCGCTGGGGGAGGCGGGCCGAGCCCTCACACCGTGCTTCATCGCCGGAACCGAAGGACTACCCAAGCCCCTGCTTCCTGCGCTCGCGGAGAACGCCGTCAGCACCGCCGTCGGGTTGCTTGAGCGGGCGATGGGCACCAGCGACCTGGCCCTTGGCGCGGCTGCGGTCTCGTTGTGGCAACGAGTTGTGGCCGCCACGCCGATCCATCACCCCGATCGGGCGGGGCGGCTGTCCAATCTGAGCGGCGCCTTGCAGGTCCGGTTCGAGCGGGTGGGTGCGCAGGCTGATCTGGACGAGGCGATCGCGGTGTGCCGGGCGGCGCTGCAGGCCGCCCCGGCCGACCATCCCGACCGGGCCATGTACCTGTCCAACCTGGGTCTGGCCTTGCGGGTCCGGTTCGGGAGGCTGGGTGGGCGCGCTGATGTGGATGAGGCGGTCACGGTAGGGCGGGCTGCGGTGCAGGCCACCCCGGCTGACCATCCCGATCGAGCCAGGCCGTTGTCCAACCTGGGTCTGGCGCTGCGGGTCCGGTTTGAGCGCGCGGGTGCGCAGGCCGATCTGGATGAGGCGGTCACGGTGTGCCGGGCGGCGGTGCAGGCCACCCCAGCTGATCACCCCTACCGGGCTATGTACCTGTCCAACCTGGGCTTGGCGCTGCGGGTCCGGTTTGAGCGCGCGGGTGCGCAGGCCGATCTGGACGAGGCGGTCACGGTGGGGCGGGCTGCGGTGCAGGCCACCCCGGCCGACCATCCCCACTGGGCGGGGCGGTTGTCCAATCTGGGTCTTGCGTTGCGGGTCCGGTTTGAGCGGGTGGGTGCGCGGGCTGATCTGGATGAGGCGGTCACGGTGGGGCGGGCTGCGGTGCAGGCTGCCCCAGCTGACCATCCCGACCGAGCCATATACCTGTCCAACCTGGGTGTGGCGTTGCGTGCTCGGTTCGGGCGGGTGGCGGCGCGCGCTGATGTGGATGAGGCGGTCACGGTGGGGCGGGCTGCGGTGCAGGCTGCTCCAGCCGACCATCCCGACCGGGTCAGGTACCTGTCCAACCTGGGTCTTGTGTTGCGGGTCCGATTCGGGCGCGCGGGTGCGCTGGCCGATCTGGACGAGGCGGTCGCGGTGGGGCGGGCTGCGGTGCAGGCCGCCCCAGCTGGCCATCCTGACCGGGTGGAGCCGTTGTCCAATCTGGGTCTTGCGTTGCGGGTTCGGTTTGAGCGGTTGGGTGCGCTGGCCGATCTGGATGAGGCGGTGTCGGTGGGGCGGGCTGCGGTGCAGGCCGCTCCAGTCGGCCACCCCGAGCGGGCTGGGCCGTTGTCCAATCTGGGTTTGGCTCTGCAGGTTCGGTTTGAGCGGTTGGGTGCGTCGGCTGATCTGGATGAGGCGGTGTTGGTGGGTCGGGAGGCGGTGCAGGCCACTCCGGTTGATCATTCGCAGCGGGCGATGTATCTGTCCAATCTGGGTCTTGCGTTGCGGGTTCGGTCTGAGCGGTTGGGTGCGTCGGCTGATCTGGATGAGGCGGTGTCGGTGGGTCGGGAGGCGGTGCAGGCCACCCCAACCGACCATCCCGATCGGGCGGGTCGGCTGTCCAACCTGAGCGGCGCTCTGCAGGTCCGGTTCGAGCGGGTGGGTGCGCAGGCTGATCTGGATGAGGCGGTCGCGGTGGGTCGGGAAGCGGTGCAGGCCATCCGGATCGACCATCCCGACCGGGCTATGTACCTGTCCAACCTGGGTGGCGCTTTACGGGCTCGGTTCGGCCGGGTGGGTGCGCGGGCTGATCTGGATGAGGCGGTCGCGGTGGGTCGGGAGGCGGTGCAGGCCACCCCGGCCGACCATCCTGACCGGGCTGGGCCGTTGTCCAACCTGGCTCTCGCCCTGCGGGTCCGGTTCGGGCGGGTGGGTGCGCGGGCTGATCTGGATGAGGCGATCACGGTGGGGCGGGCTGCGGTGCAGGCCACCCTGGTTGGTCACCCCCACCAGGCGGGACGGTTGTCCAACCTGGGTCTTGCCCTGCGCGCTCGGTTCGAGCGGACGGGTGTCCGGGCTGATCTGGATGAGGCGGTGTCAGTGGGGCGGGAGGCGGTGCAGGCCACCTTCGCCGACCATCCCGACCGGGCGGGGTGGCTGTCCAACCTGGGTCTTGCCCTGCGCGCTCGGTTCGAGCGGACGGGTGCGTCGGCTGATCTGGATGAGGCGGTGTCGGTGGGTCGGGAGGCGGTGCAGGCCACTTCGGTTGATCACCCTGATCGGGCCATGTACCTGTCCAACCTGGGTCTTGCCCTGCAGGTTCGGTTTGAGCGGGCGGGTGCGTCGGCTGATGTGGATGAGGCGGTGTCGGTGGGGCGGGAGGCGGTGCAGGCCACTTCGGTTGATCATCCTGATCGGGCTATGTACCTGTCCAACCTGGCTCTTGCGTTGCGGGTCCGGTTCGGGCGGGTAGGTGCGCAGGCTGATCTGGATGAGGCGGTCGCGGTGGGGCGGCAAGCGGTGCGGGCCACCCCGGCCAGCCACCCCCATCGGGCGGGGCGGCTGTCCAACCTGGGTCTTGCGTTGCGGGTCCGGTTCGGGCGGGTGGGTGCGTCGGCTGATCTGGATGAGGTGGTCGCGGTCGGCCGGGCTGCGGTGCACGCCACCCCGCTAGGCCACCCCGACCGGGCCATGTATCTGTCCGACCTGTGTCTTGCCTTGCAGGTTCGGTTCGGGCGAGTGGGGGCGCGGGCTGATCTGGATGAGGCGGTCAAGGCCGGCCGGGCTGCGGTGCACGCCACCCCGCTAGGCCACCCCCATCGGGCTATGTACCTGTCCAACCTGGGTCTTGCGTTGCAGGTTCGGCTCGGGGGTGTGGGTGCGTCGGCTGATCTGGATGAGGCGGTGTCGGTCTGCCGGGAGGCAGTGCAGGCCGCTCCGGCCGATCAACCTGATCAGCCCGATCAACCCGACCAACCTGATGGGCCCGACCAAACCGACCAACCTGATGGGCCCGACCAAACCGACCAACCTGACGGGCCCGACCAAACCGACCAGACGGGGTGGTCGGCCAATCTGGCTGGCGCCCTGCGGGCCCGGCTCGGGCGTACGGGTGCTCCTGCCGACCTGGACGAGTCGACCACTACGTACCTCAAACTGGTGTCGGGAGTGTGACTCAGCGACGCGGGCGGACCGGACCGAAGCCACCCACCCCGTCCGTCCTCGGGTCGTCGGCAGGTGGCGGCAGCACCATCGTGGAATCCGGATCGGCGGCACCAGGCTCCGCGGCCTCCACCAGTTTCCGTGGGATCTGTACCGTGCTGGCCTGGTCCATCGGCGAGGTCGCCGAATCGGGAGTAATGACACCTGCCCGGCGAGCTTGGGCACGAGCCAGCGTCTGGTCGGCGCGATCCAGGGCATTCACCGGCTGCGCCTCCTTACGGTTCGTATGGCCCCGCAGGAACTCCCGACGGGCGGACCCCTCAGCGAGGCGGACCGCGGGCGTCGTGGCAGGGTCGCCACTATTCCCGGCTGCCGCGCCGTGCTAACGCATCAGCCTAGCGGCACCAGGTCGCTGGTGGGTGAACCATTTGAGGAGGTCCTGGCTGTGGTTCTGGGTCTATCCACTGGGTGTCCAGCTGCTGGGCAGGCGGTGTTGCCGGGGGTCGAGGCGGTAGTGCTGGTTGGGGGCATGGGCAGCCGAATGCGTCCGCTGACGCTGGCTGTACCCAAGCCGATGCTGCCCACTGCAGGCGTGCCGTTCCTGACCCACCTGCTGGCCCGGATCCGGGCCGCCGGTGTGCGGCACGTGGTACTGGGGACCTCCTACCGCGCCGAGGTGTTCGCCGCCCACTTCGGTGACGGGTCCGCGCTGGGCCTGGCCCTGGACTACGTGGTGGAGGACGAGCCGCTGGGCACCGGGGGCGGCATCCGCAACGTCGCGGCGAAACTGAGCGAGCCCGACGTGCTGGTGTTCAACGGCGACGTGCTCTCCGGCTTGGACCCGGCACAGGTGGTGGCGACCCACCGTGCCGCAGCGGCGGAGGTGACGTTGCACCTGGTGCGGGTGCCCGACCCCCGGCCCTTCGGTTGCGTGCCCACCACCGCCGACGGCCGGGTGCTGGAGTTCCTGGAGAAGACCGATACCCCCCCGACCGACCAGATCAACGCCGGCTGCTACGTCTTCCGCCGCGAGGTGATCGACTCGATCCCGACCGGCCGGGCGGTGTCGGTGGAGCGCGAGACATTCCCCGGACTGCTCGCGGCCGGGGTCCGCGTGCAGGCTCATGTGGACAGCTCCTACTGGCTGGACCTGGGTACTCCGGCGGCCTTCGTGCGCGGCTCGGCGGATCTGGTTCGCGGGCTTGCGCCCTCACCCGCCTTGCCAGGGCCGGTGGGGGAGGCGTTGCTGCTGCCCGGCGCTCGGGTGGATCCCGAAGCGTCGGTGGGGGGCGGTTCCGTGGTGGGTGCGGGCGCTGTGGTCCAGCGCGGGGCGCAGGTGCACGGATCGGTCCTGATGGACCGCGCGGTCGTCGGCCCTGGCGCTGCGCTGGAGCGCAGCGTGCTGGGGGTGGGGGCGCGGGTCGGTGCGGACGCGGTGCTGCACGACGCGGTGGTCGGCGACGGTGCTGTGGTGGGTGCGCGCTGCGAGTTGCGGGAGGGTCTGCGAGTCTGGCCGGGGGTCGTGCTGCCTGAGGGCGCCGTACGTTTCTCCACCGATGCCTGAGACCTGCGCGCCGGGTCGAACCGGTGCCTCCGACCGGTCCTGGGCACCCGGATACCCGCTGGACGTCCGCGCACTGCTGGCGCCGCTGCGCCGCGGCCGGGGCGACCCGACGATGCGGGTGGACGCCGACGGCACGGTATGGCGCGCGGGCACCACTCCCGACGGCCCCGCCACCCTGGCACTGCGCCGCTGTGCTGACGGCCCGGTGCACGCAGTCGGCTGGGGACCCGGTGCGGCCTGGGCGTTGGCCGGGGTACCCGCGCTGCTCGGCGCCGATGACGACGACAGCGGCTTCGTGCCACACCACCCGCTGATCGCCCAGGTCCGGCAGCGGATGCCCGGCCTGCGCCTCGGCGCGACCCGCCGGGTGTGGGACGTGCTGGTGCCCGCGATCCTGGAACAGAAGGTGACCGGTATCGAGGCCCGACGCTCCTGGCGCGAGCTGTGCTGGCGCTTCGGGGAGCCCGCGCCCGGCCCCGGTGGCTTGCGCGTGCCGCCCGGCCCAGCGGCGGTCCGGGCGATCCCGGATTGGGAATGGCACCGCGCTGGGGTGGACCGCTCCCGGCGTCGCACGCTGCTGGCGGCGGCCACCGTGGCGCACCGACTGGAGAACGCCGTGGTGTTGGGTGGTGCCCCGGGCCGTGATCTGCTCCGCAAGGTCCCCGGGATCGGAGTATGGACCGCCGCGGAGGTGGCCCAGCGAGCCTGGGCAGACGCCGACGCGGTGAGCATCGGCGACTTGCACATCCCGTCCGTCGTCGGTTACGCGCTGCTCGGCAAGCCACTGGACGACGAAGGCATGCTCGAAGTCCTCGCGCCCTACACCCCGCAGCGCCACCGCGCGGTGCGCTACGTCGAAGCCGCCGGCTTCCGCCGCCCCCGCTTCGGCCCCCGCTACAGCCCCCGCGACTACCGCGCCATGTGAGCTGCGCTCCCGTGAGTGGCAACCGTCGCTATAGCCACCATCGCCACTCACGGGTTGTCCACAGCGCCCGGTGTGGGGGAAGCATGAAAGGAGGGGGACACGGGTGGGCACCGGGGTCACCTCACCGGACCGCCGACGGTAATGGGAAGTGGACGCGCAGCGATGAGATGAGTGTGAGCCGGACCGCGATCCCCATAAGTTCCGTGATCGGCTTCGCCCTGGTGATGCTCGTCCTGGGGTTGGCGGCACTCACCCGATGCGGCGCCGACGAACCGGCCGATCCGGACTCATTCTTCCCGATCATTCCCCCGGTGATTGTCTCCGTCGACCCAGGTCCACCGGTCACGTCCAGCCTGACCACAGTGCCCACCGACTCGGGAGGCAGTTCCTGACTGAATTCACCCCGATCGACCCTGTGGGGCTCGGAACGCGATGCAGTGTCTTGACTTGCGATCCTCGTGTGCTGGCCGGTCATGGAGCATCTGATGCCACTACTGTCGATCTTGTCCCCGCTCCTGCGCTGGATCCTCGGTCTAAGCACCGTGCTGATACGACAGGACCAGAGCAAGGACACCGAACTGCTGGTGTTGCGGCACGAGAACGCTGTGCTGTGCCGTCAGGTCGCCGTCACAGTTTGAGCACCTCGCCCGAGCCAGCCAGCGGCCTAGTGTGCGTGTCGGGATCATTCCCTGCACACTGGTACCCGTCACGGATGGGAGAGGTCATGGGACCGAGGAGTATCGAGGTCGATGCCGATCGACTCGACTCGCTCTGCCGTCGATACGGCATCGCAGCCTTGTTTCTCTTCGGCTCCGTCGCCCGGGGTGACGACCTGCCCGGAAGCGACCTCGACCTGCTGTATGACATGGCGCCAGGTGCTCGCCTCGGCTGGGAGATCGACGACTTCGCCGAAGAGTTGGCGGCCTTGTTCGGCCGCCCCGTCGACCTCGTGTCGCGGCGGGCCAACCATCGGCTCAGGAGAACGATCCTCCACGACGCGAGGCCGCTCTATGCGGCGTGATCTCGTCCTGATCGGCGAGATGATCGACGCCGCCGAGCAGGCGCGGGCGTTGGTGGATGAGAAATCCGTCGGGGATCTTCATGCTGACCGGATCAGGCGTGACGCACTGCTGTGGAATATCACAGTGCTCGGTGAGGCAGCAGGGTTTGTCTCTCAGGAGACCAAGGATCGGTTCGATGATGTGCCGTGGCGAAATCCAGTCCGGCTGCGCAACCGGGTCGTTCACGGCTACTGGTCGATCGACCTGGAGATCGTGCACACGACGGCGTCGGATCAACTTGAGTCGTTCGGAGTACGCCTCCTTCGAATTCTGCGCCCACCACGGCGCGGTGTCGCGCTTGGCCTGGTTCCAGGCTCGGCGCAGGCTGAACGCCGACCAGGACACCACCGGAGCCAGCTGCTCGTCGGTGAGGCCGTAGCTGCGCTCCGCGGCCCGCTGCTCCAGGTTCGCCTTTCCCAGCGCGAGCCCGAAGTTGTAGGCGTAGCGTTGCGCCCCGCAGTGCGACCGGAACGCCTTGACCTGGGCGTCGGTCGGGTCGAGTGCGAACAGGGGGGTGCCCGGCGGTCACGGCCGGCCAGGATCGCTGTGACGGGCCCGGCCATTTCCCCTGTACCCTTTTCAGTTCACGGGGTTTTCTTGGATCCACCGGCGCAGGAGTTCGCAGCGCAGTCTTGAGGTCGAGTGCAGCGGGGAGAAGTCGTTCCGGCGGATCAATTGGTGCAGGGATTCGCAGGGGAGCCAGCCAAGTCGTTCGGCCTCCCAGCCATCCTGGGCTTGGTTGGTCCAGTGCTCCTCGATCTGAGCGGCGGTCAGGCCGGGACGCAACAGCATGACCATGCTCAGGTTGAGCAGATCGAGTTGTAGCAGTGCCGACAGAGCCGAGATCCGCGTAGGATCGATGTCAGCGGCGAACTCCTCGTAGAATCCGCGACGTGCTGCATGGGTAAAAGGGTCCTCATCGGCGCCGAAGTCGAGTTCGTTGAGCTGCTCCTCGAAGCTGGCTGACCAGTGCAGTGGAGCGTAGTCGACTTTGGTGCTCCGCTGGGTGAGCAGCACCTGATCGTCGGTGGTCAGCACGATTCCATGGACAGCAGCGATGCCGGGTAGCGCCGTACGGCCAAGGGGGACCGGCTCGATCCAGGCTCCAGTGGAGTCGTGGCTCGTTGCGCCGCGGTCACGGCGCAACGCCGCGTAGAACTTGTTCGAGTCGCTCCACGTGGTGGCTCGACTTTCGCTCTTTTGAAGATCGATTGATGTGGTTCGGTTACTGGGTGTGGTGGGCGGGTGGGTGTGGGGTTGGGTGATGTCGAGTTGGCCGGTAGTCGGTATCTGGTGGCGGGAAGTGGTTATCGGTAGTTGATTACCTGTGGTGAGAGCCTGTGTGCGGGGTGTTCGGGTGCCGGTATTCTTCCGTAGTTCGCGACCCGGGGTGATGAATTCGGTGCGGTGAGTGGTCACAGGTGGTGCTGTGAGTGCGGGGTGTGGCACGGGGGGGATTGTGGGCTGACGGGTGGGGCCGGAGTGGGGGGAGCGTCGGGGTGCTTATCAAAACCCTGAGGCTTATGCAAAACCCGGCTATTGACCCATCCCCGAGCTATCTGGGCTCTTCGGAGTTGACCGGGATGTGTAGTCAATGGATCATTTTCCGTGGTCGCTGGGTGGTGCTGCCGGTAGCCGGCGCAGGGTGGCGTCCTGCGCCGGGCCCGGTTCTGCACTCCCGGTGCCGGCCACTCTTGACAGGACGGGGTTGTCACCGTTTGTTACTTCGGGGGTGAGGGGGTCGTGGCATGCGGAGGTGCCATCCATGGCACCTGCCAGGCCCCGGTGGCTCCTGGGGGGTGGTGAGGCCGGGTGGGGGGTGCCGCTCACGGTGGTGTCACGATCGCTGTGCCGGAAGGACCCGCCGCGCCCCGCGTCCTTCCCGGGTCCCCACTGGTGATCACGAACCGGCCCCAGGCCGCCGGGCAACCCTGGTGGCGGGCGGCGGGAACCGGGGGACACTCCCACGCCCGGGGACCGCAGGACCCGTCACCGGACTCTGCTCGCCGGTGTCCAGAGGGGCCCTGGGGTGCTGTGGGTGGCACGTCTGGATGCCGCGGCCCCCTCACCCCCGAGGGGACAGGCGGTGAGAACCCTGTCCTGTCAGGGGTGGCGGGCGCCGGGGGTGCAGAACCGGGCCCGGCGGGGGACGGCACCCTGCTGCGGGTATCGGCAGTACCACCCGGCGGCCACGGACAGTGATCCTTTGACTGTACATCCCGGTTACCTTCGAAGGGCCGCTATCTGGCCAGATTTTTCGAATTTCCCCGACACGCCGTGCCCAGTGCGGAGCAACGGCTTCTCCAGCTGATAGAAAGGGGTTTTCCACATCTAAAGCCTTTCCTGGGAGGAGAAGTTGTTGTGGTTTGAGCGTATATCAGGATTGGATGAAGAGCAACTCGGCGGACTTGAGTGCCGTGTGGCTGAACTATTCGGAGAACCTTGGGATAAAGGTGAAGGGCGTCCACGTGAACTGGCTTTGCGGGAGGCGCTGGCCGTTACGTGTGGATGTCTCCGGCAGAATATCATCGAGGAGGTATGGGCCGGTATTTCCGGTGTCCACCGGCCGGTGATATCGCGGTACATCATATTTCTCACGCCATTGACCGGGAAATCGGCAGAAGAAGACCGGCCGGCGGGAAAGGATGCGGCCGACGCCACCAAGGACGCGGTCGCGCTGGTAGACGGCACACTGTGGGCGTGCTGGTCCTGGGAGGGTGAAGGTGAGCTGTGGGCCGGGAAATACAAGACCACGGGACACGGCTCCCTGATCATCACTGATCTCCAGGGTCGCATAACCTTCGTCTCCGATCCCGTTACCGGCAATCAGTACGACAGGGCGAAATTGAAGGGATCAGTTGCCGGGAAGATCCTGAAGAAGGCGGGCGGGGTGTTCGGCGGCAAGGGCTTCATCGGCACTGATTACATCACCACTCCCATCCGCAAGCCAAAATTCCGTAAGCTCTTGCCGTGGGAACACGAGTGGAACAATCGGGTAAGTTCCTTCCGCGCGCCAGTCGAGCGGGCCGTCGCCACCGTGAAGACATGGCGGATTCTCTTCACCGACTACCGCCGGCCACTGAAGACCTTCAAGTCATCATTCCGTGCTGCAATCGGGCTCTACTTCTTCAAGGAGAGTTTTGCATAACTCTCCCTGAGTTCAAGGAGTTGCGCCGATGCTTTCCGCCCCGATTCTGCCGTCGTCGCTGATGACATTGCTGGTGGTCTTCGAGTCGTGTTTCACCGCCCCGTCGTTCCGGGCGTTCTGCGGGCTGATGGCCGGGCTGGTGGCCCAGGGCGGACCGCGCACGGTGTGCGGGATGCTCACCGGGGCGGGGTTGTC
>JBQTGW010000012.1:0-27355 GCA_052390495.1 Pseudonocardiales bacterium | reverse complement strand
CCAGCCCCCGCAAGACCAAGAAAGCCGGCGACTTCCCCGCCCGCAAACCAGACCAGCCCAGCGTGACCAGGGTCACCCGACGAATCCAGCTCCACTGCCTCCACCCACCCTAAAGCAAGGCCATTGGACCGAGAGCCGGTGCTCGACCCCTTCGGGTAGAATTAATCGCACTGACCAGAATCAACGATCTCCGGGTCGAAAGAAGTCGGGTTAACATGAATCAGTCACGTTTGGATCGTTTCATTTTCGCACCGGCGGTTGACTTTGAAGTCTTCGGCTTGGATGAAGCTTGGCAAGGAACACGCTGCCTCGACAACTTTCGTGGAGCGAGGGGTCAGCCACCGACCGAACTCTGGCTGTGCCACCTCAGCACCGATCACCGATCAGGCGTTCGCGTCGGAACAATCCATAGCGGAAGAAATGACGCGGAAGCCCTAAAGAAGGGCACGGAACGGCGGGCCGCCGCTGCTGCCCGTGGGGTCTATGCGCTAGTCGATCTTACAATTCCCAATGAAAATGGACGGAAGGCATCACCACCACCTGCTGGGTTCAGCAAGTATCTCCTTTCACGGTTTGGAGATGTCAATCAGTGGAACGAGACGGTTTCCTGGGAAATTAATCGTGAAAGCCTCCTGGTCCCTGTATGGCGCTTTGCCGAGGCCTGGATAGGAATATGTGACGCCCTTGCGGATGTCTACCTGGTGCTCGTGGGTGTAGGAGTCAATGCGAACGGATTGCGAATTGTCTCGGTCACGGACGGTGCGCCCTATGGGTTAGAACTCGATCAAGCCCTCGATAGAGGGTGGGCAAGTCGACAAGATCGCGACTGGTACGATACGGCAATCAGACGTCCCAACCCGGACCGGTTTCACTCGGATTACCAGGAACTCTTTCGAATGATGAGTGAACCCGACTCTTGATCAGTACGCGGGTCCGACTGGGCCGTTCAACAGTCCTCGCGGTGTTGGCAGGGGCAACATCGGGTGCTTTCGGCGCTTACAGCTATTACGATAACTTGTTGCGCCCGCTCGCGCACGTGTTCGGCATCTGGATTGTGCTGGCCGTCGCGCTGAGCGTACGACAGAATCCCAGGCACGCCATGTTCCGGACCACAGTCGAGCTTGTTACAGCTGTCATCGCCTTCTACGTCGGCAAGAAGATTATGTACGGTATCGAGTACCCCGGGATGCCCTATTCACTGAACATGAGCACTCTCGGCCTGTGGTGCATCCTCGCAACGATCGGCGGGCCGATGTTAGGACTGCTGTTCTTCGCCGTGGGCCGTCGGGGATGGCACGCTGCCGCAGCAACCGCTGCGGCCCTCGCCTTGTTGCTCGCCGACGTCTACCGGCGAGCGAGCAACTACGGTGATCAGGCGCCTGTCCTGCTCATCCTCGCGACCGCCGGCGTTGTGACAATCCTGGCATTGGCAGACAAAACAGCTCCGCAGCTAGCGCGAACCGCGATACTCGTGGCGCCGATGGCAGTGTTGAGCTATGGACTGGTCTCCGCACCCGATCTAGTCGAGCAGCTCATTCTCATGAGCTGCTGGCCAGCCATCAGCGTCCTGTGAGCCGATCGGGCTGCACTGTCGGCGAGTCGCCGACAGTGCAGCCCGATGGTCGAGTTGCCCCTCACGTACTCGCAGGAGAGCCGAGACACTCATGAGCGAGAGCGTAACGAACTCACTTGACAATCTTGATGACGCGACCGGCACCCACGGTACGGCCGCCCTCGCGGATCGCGAACTTTAGATTTTCCTCCATCGCGATCGGCTGGATGAGCTGCACGGACATCTCGGTGTTGTCGCCCGGCATGACCATCTCAGTGCCCTCAGGAAGGGTCACGACACCGGTCACGTCGGTGGTACGGAAGTAGAACTGCGGACGGTAGTTGTTGAAAAACGGCGTGTGCCTGCCACCCTCATCCTTGGCCAGGATGTAGACTTGGGCCTCGAAGGCGGTATGCGGAGTGTTGGTGCCGGGCTTGATAACAACCTGTCCGCGCTCCACGTCCTCGCGCTTGACACCGCGAAGCAACAGGCCCACGTTGTCGCCTGCCCGGCCCTCGTCGAGCAGCTTACGGAACATCTCGACGCCCGTGACGGTGGTCGTCTCCGACTTCTCCCTGATGCCGACGATCTCCACCTGCTCGTTCACCTTAACGATGCCGCGCTCGATTCGGCCGGTCACCACAGTACCGCGACCGGTGATGGTGAAAACGTCCTCGACCGGCATGAGGAACGGCTTCTCGATTTCACGTATCGGCTCCGGGATATTCTCATCCACGGCATCCAACAGCTCCAGGAGCTTGTCACCCCAATCAGTGTCACCCTCCAGCGCCTTAAGCGCCGAGACACGCACGATCGGCAAGTCATCGCCCGGGTACTCCTGGGCTGAGAGCAGCTCACGAACCTCCAGTTCGACGAGTTCCATGATCTCCTCGTCGTCGACCATATCAGCCTTGTTCAGCGCGACGACGATGTAGGGCACACCGACCTGGCGAGCGAGCAGCACGTGCTCCCGGGTCTGCGGCATCGGGCCATCGGTCGCCGCCACCACCAGGATGGCACCGTCCATCTGAGCCGCACCGGTAATCATGTTCTTGATGTAGTCCGCGTGCCCCGGGCAATCGACGTGCGCGTAATGCCGCTTCTCCGTTTGGTACTCGACGTGCGCGATCGAGATCGTGATGCCCCGCTGCTTCTCCTCGGGTGCCTTGTCGATCTGATCGAACGCCGAGGCCTCGTTGAGGTCCGGGTACTTGTCGTGCAGAACCTTGGTAATCGCCGCGGTAAGCGTGGTCTTGCCGTGGTCGATGTGACCGATGGTTCCGATATTGACGTGCGGCTTGGTCCGCTGGAACTTCGCCTTCGCCACTGCTGACCTCCTGGCCTGCCTGTTCTCAATGTCTGGTGTGGACAAACGCCGAGGCTGGCGTGCCCTCCCCCACGCCCAGCCTCACCTGCCGACAACTCGCTCGATGTGAGGCCATCGCTGGCTTCAACCTCGCCACTGTCGCCGGGAAGGCAACCGGTCCACGCGGTCGGGTGTGTCGCCGAGTGCCTCGCACTCTCCCGTTCGTTCCGGCGCGGACTCTACCTGCCGTTGCGACGGGCTTTGCAACCGGCTCCCACCGCGCTGCTCACTCACCCGTCGCCTTCGCGATGATCTCCTTGGATACGTTGGCCGGAACCTCCGCGTAGGAGTCGAACTGCATCGTGTACATCGCCCGCCCCTGCGTCCGCGACCGGAGGTCGCCGACGTAGCCGAACATCTCCGACAGCGGCACCAGCGCCTTGATGGCGCGTGAGCCACTGCGCTCCTCCATGTGCTGGATATGCCCACGGCGCGAGTTGAGGTCGCCGATGACATCACCCATGTAGTCCTCGGGCGTGGTCACCTCGACCGCCATCATCGGCTCCAGGATCACCGGACTCGCCTTGCGCGCCGCTTCCTTGAGCGCCATCGATCCGGCGATCTTGAAGGCCATCTCCGAGGAGTCCACCTCGTGGTAGGCGCCATCCACCAGCGTGACCCGCAGCCCGACCAGTGGGTAGCCGGCGAGCACGCCGTACTGCATGGCGTCCTGTGCCCCGGCGTCCACCGAAGGGATGTATTCCCGGGGGATTCGCCCGCCGGTGACCTTGTTGTCGAACTCGTAGAGCGCGCCATCGGTGTTCTCCAGCGGCTCCAGCTTGATAATTACACGAGCGAACTGGCCGGAACCACCCGTCTGCTTCCGGTGGGTGTACTCATGCTTCTCGACCGTCCTGCGGATCGTCTCGCGGTAGGCCACCTGCGGCTTGCCGATGTTCGCCTCGACCTTGTAGTCGCTGCGCATCCGGTTCACCAGCACCTCAAGGTGCAGTTCACCCATCCCAGCGATGATCGTCTGGCCGGTCTCGTCGTCCTGCTTGACCTGGAAGGTGGGATCCTCCTCGGCCAGCTTCTGGATGGCGATACCCAGCTTCTCCTGATCACTCTTGGTCTTCGGCTCGATGGCCACTTGGATGACCGGCTCAGGGAAGGTCATCGACTCCAGGACGACGGGCGCCTGTGGGTCACACAGCGTGTCACCGGTGGTTGTCTCTTTTAAGCCGATCATCGCGTAGATATGGCCCGCCCGGGCGTCGTCGACCGGGTTCTCCTTGTTGGAATGCATCTGGAAGAGCTTGCCGATGCGTTCCTTGCGATCCTTGGAGGAGTTGATGACCTGGGAACCGGCCGCGATCCGGCCGGAGTACACCCGAACGTAGGTCAGCTTCCCGAAGAACGGGTGCGCGGCGATCTTGAATGCCAGCGCCGAAAACGGCTCGCTGGTGGAGGGCAAGCGAGTGACCGGTGTCACGCCGTCCGGTAGCGTCCCCTGCATCGGGGGGACATCGAGCGGCGAGGGCAGATAATCGATCACGCCGTCCAGCATCGGCTGGACGCCTTTGTTCTTAAACGCCGAGCCGCACAGCACCGGGTATGCCTGACTGTTCACGGTGAGCTTGCGGATGCCTGCCTTGATCTGATCGGCAGTGAGCTCCTCGTCACCGAGGTAGCTCTCCATCAGCTCGTCGTCAGCCTCGGCGACGGCCTCGATCAACTTCCCCCGGTACTCGTTCGCGATGTCGACCAGATCGGCGGGAATCGCCTCGACGGTGTAGTCCTCGCCCTTCTGGACCTCCCCGCGCCAAGTCAGCGCCCGCATCCCGACCAGGTCGACCACGCCCTGGAAGTCGGACTCGGAGCCAATGGGTAGCTGGATGACCAGCGGGTTCGCGCCGAGCCGCTCGCGGATGGTGCGCACGGTGAAGTAGAAGTCCGCACCCAGCTTGTCCATCTTGTTGACGAAACAGATGCGCGGGACGTTGTACTTGTCAGCTTGACGCCACACCGTCTCGGACTGGGGCTCGACACCCTCCTTGCCGTCGAATACCGCCACGGCACCGTCGAGTACCCGCAGCGAGCGCTCCACCTCGACGGTGAAGTCGACGTGTCCAGGAGTGTCGATGATGTTGATCTGGTGGTCACTCCAGAAGGTGGTCGTCGCGGCGGAGGTGATGGTGATGCCGCGCTTCTGTTCCTCCTCCATCCAGTCCATCGTGGCAGCGCCGTCGTGAACTTCACCCATCTTGTAGTTGATCCCTGTGTAGAACAGGACCCGCTCGGTGGTGGTGGTCTTGCCCGCGTCGATATGCGCCATGATCCCGATATTGCGGACCCGGGCGAGATCGGTCAGCACCTCACGTGCCACGAGAATTCATCCCTAGCTATCTGTAGAAGGCGGCTCGATTGCGCTTGGTTCATCACCAACGATAGTGCGCGAAAGCCTTGTTGGACTCGGCCATTTTATGGGTGTCCTCGCGACGCTTGACACTCGCCCCAAGACCGTTGCTGGCGTCCAGCAACTCGTTCATCAGACGGTCCATCATCGTCTTCTCCCGCCGCTGCCGAGAGAACGTGACAAGCCAGCGAAGCGCGAGCGTCGTCGAGCGCACCGCACGCACCTCGACCGGCACCTGATAAGTGGCGCCACCTACCCGACGGCTCTTCACCTCGATCGCTGGCTTGACGTTGTCCAGTGCGCGCTTGAGCGTCACGACGGGATCGGTGCCGGTCTTCTCCTTGCACCCCTCCAGCGCCCGATAGACGATCTTCTCGGCCACCGACCGCTTGCCCTGGACCAGTACCTTGTTGACCAGTTGGGTGACCAGCGGCGACCCGTAGACCGGATCGGAGTGCAGCGGGCGCTTCGGGGGCGGACCCTTGCGGGGCATCAGCTCTTCTCCTTCTTCGCGCCGTAACGACTGCGGGCCTGCTTTCGACCCTTCACACCCTGGGTGTCCAGCGATCCACGAATGATCTTGTACCGAACGCCGGGGAGGTCCTTCACCCGGCCACCTCGCACGAGAACGATGGAGTGCTCCTGGAGGTTGTGGCCCTCACCCGGGATGTAAGCCGTGACCTCGACCTGACTGGTCAGCCGGACGCGAGCAACTTTGCGCAACGCCGAGTTCGGCTTCTTCGGGGTCGTTGTGTACACCCGGGTACACACGCCACGCCGCTGCGGGCTCCCCTTGAGCGCTGCGGTCTTGGTCTTCGCGACCTTGTCCTCGCGGCCCTTACGGACCAGCTGCTGGATGGTAGGCATGAACCAGCTTTCTCCGTCTTCACCTATCGTGCTCGGTCTTGTGGATGCTTCGGTCTTCTCGTGCGTCCGTCGGTTCGGCCCCGTATCCCGAGGTCGGGCGTGTCAGGTGGTGGCCTGCCCGATCACCGGAGGGTACGGTCCCGTGAAGAGCCCGGCGACTCGGCGCAAGCCGGAATGAGGGAGGCCCCGGAGAACCCGCCCCACCGGTACTGTGCCGCCAACAGGCACGCCCCGTTAAAAGGCCTACGCAGCGGCCCGACCGAAGTCGGGCGCTGTGGCTAGGATACCGGTGGCGTTCACCGGGGGTCAAAACGGCCCCGTTATGTCCACCGCAGCAGCAGCTCGACCGCACCTCACCAGGTCAGCAGCAAGGAGGATGTGAGATGCCGGGACCGCTGGTTGGGCTTCGGGTGATTGAGCTGGCGGGGATTGGGCCCGGCCCCCATGCGGCGATGTTGCTGGCCGATCTGGGGGCGGACGTGGTCCGGGTGGAGCGGCCCCGCGGTGGCCTGAAAGTGGGCAGTGCGGCCAGTGACCAGATGCTCCGCGGTCGGCGCTCGGTGACCGCTGACCTGACCGACCCAGCTGGCCGGGAGAGCGTGTTGAAGCTGGTAGAGCGAGCCGACGTGCTGATCGAAGGCATGCGAGCCGGTGTCACCGAGCGACTCGGCGTCGGTCCGGCTGACTGTCATGCCCGCAATCCACTACTGGTGTACGCCCGGATGACCGGATGGGGCCAGGACGGGCCGCTGGCCGGTCGCGCCGGGCACGACATCAACTACATCGCGCTGTCGGGTGTGCTGCATGCGGTCGGCAGCGCCGATGGCAAACCCGTGCCGCCGCTGAACCTGGTCGGCGATTTCGGAGGCGGCTCGATGTTCCTCGTCGTCGGAGTGCTCGCCGCGTTATGGGAACGGGAGCGCTCCGGGGCGGGCCAGGTCGTCGACGCCGCCATGGTGGACGGGGTGAGCGTGCTGGCGCAGATGTGCTGGTCGCTGCGCGCCGCGGGATTGTGGAGCGACCAGCGGGCAGACAACCTGCTCGATTCGGGCGCCCCGTTCTACGACACCTACACCTGCGCCGACGACCGCTTCGTCGCTGTCGGCGCGCTGGAACCACAGTTCTACGCGGCACTCCTGGAGGGCCTGGGGTTCGCCGATCAGGAGCTACCCGCACAGCTGGACCGGGCAGGGTGGCCGCTGCTGCGCGAGCGTTTCACAGAGCGCTTCGCCAGCCGTACCCGTGCTGAGTGGGTGGCGGTGTTCGAGGACAGCGACGCCTGCGTGGCGCCGGTGTTGTCCTTCAGTGAAGTGCCTGAGCACCCGCACATCGCGGCTCGCGGCACCCTGATCGAGCTCGGGGGCGTTCGACAGGCCGCACCGGCCCCCCGCTTCTCCCGTACCTCACCCGACCTGCCGACGCCGCCCAGACAGCCCGGCGCAGACACCGCCGAGGTGCTGGCTGACTGGGTGGGTGGCTCGGTCAAGAGCCACCCACCCAGTGTCAGCTCAGCGGAAGTCGCGACCGAAGTCGTAGTCGTCCAGCGGGACAGCTGCTCCGGTCCCGGTACCGAAAACGTCGGGTGAGTAGTAGCCGTCGTCGTAGGACGGGATCGCGTACGCTGCGGCCCGCGCCTCCTCGGTCGGCTGCACCTCGATGTTGCGATACCGGTTGATCCCGGTACCGGCCGGAATCAGCTTACCGATGATCACGTTCTCCTTGAGCCCGAGCAGCTTGTCACTCTTGCCCTGGATCGCCGCGTCGGTGAGGATCTTGGTCGTCTCCTGGAACGACGCCGCGGACAGCCACGACTCCGTCGCCAGCGACGCCTTGGTGATCCCCATCAACACCGGACGACCTGCGGCAGGTTCGCCACCCTCGGCGACAACCCGGCGGTTCTCCGACTCGAAATCGCTGCGCTCAGCCAGGGCTCCGGGCAGGAACTCGGTGGATCCCGAGTCGATGATCGTCACCCGGCGCAGCATCTGCCGGATGATGACCTCGATGTGCTTGTCGTGGATGTCCACGCCCTGCGAGCGGTACACCTGCTGGACCTCACGGACCAAGTGCAACTGAACCTCTCGCGGACCCATCACCCGGAGCACCTCGTGCGGATCCACCACACCTTCGAGCAGCTTCTGCCCGACGGTGACGGGGTCCCCGTCGGCCACCGAACGCTCGGTGCCGTCGATTGTGATCACCGCGAGCCGCTGCCGCTTGGACAGCTTGTCGTAGACGATCTCCTCGCTCCCGTCGTCCGGGACGATGGTGATCTTCCAGAACTTGTCGCCATCCTCGACCCGCACCCGGCCGTCCGCGTCGGCGATCGGCGCCATGCCCTTGGGCACGCGGGCCTCGAACAACTCCTGCACTCGGGGCAGACCGGTGGTGATGTCCTCACCGACCACACCTCCCTGGTGGAAGGTGCGCATAGTCAGCTGAGTGCCGGGCTCACCGATCGACTGCGCGGCCACGATGCCGACCGCCTCGCCCACGTCGACGAGCTTGCCGGTGGCCATCGAACGGCCGTAGCACGTCGCGCACACCCCGCTGGCGGCCTCGCAGGTCAGCACCGAGCGGACCTTGACCCGTTCGACGCCCGACGAGATGAGCGCCTCGATCGCAGCCTCGCCCACGTCCGCACCCCGGGGAAGGACCATCGAACCGGAGCGCTCCATGACGTCCTCAGCGGTGCGGCGGGAGATCAAGCTGGTCCCGACGTACCGATGCCGCAGGACCATGTTGTCCGGCCCAGGTTCGATCACCGGCATCTGGATCCCGCGCTCGGTGCCGCAGTCATGCTCCCGCACGATGACGTCCTGCGAGACGTCCACCAGGCGCCGGGTGAGGTACCCGGAGTCGGCGGTCCGCAACGCGGTGTCGGCCAGCCCCTTGCGGGCACCGTGCGTGGCGATGAAGTACTCCAGCACGCTCAAGCCCTCGCGGAAGTTGGCCTTGATCGGACGCGGGATGTACTCACCCTTGGGGTTGGAGACCAAACCACGCATGCCTGCCAGCGACCGGACCTGCGTCATATTGCCTGCCGCCCCGGAGGACACGATCGTGAAGACCGGGTTGTCCTCGGGGAAATTGGCCTCCATCGCCTTGGCGACCTCGTCGGTGGCCTGCGACCAGATCTTCACCAGCTCGGCGTTGCGCTCGTCGTGGGAGAGCACACCGCGCTGGTAGCGCTTTTCGACCTGGTCGGCCTTGGCCTCGTACTTGTCGAGGATCTCCGGCTTCGAGGCGGGAACGACGACGTCGGCGCTGGCCAGGGTTACCCCGGAGCGGGTCGCCCAGTGGAAGCCTGCATCCTTGAGCTTGTCCAGCGTCTGGGCGACGGTGACCATCGGGTAGCGCTCGGCGAGATCGTTGACGATCGCCGCCTGGCGCTTTTTGGGCAGCACGTCGTTGACGAACGGATAGTCGTCCGGCAGCAGGTCGTTGAACAGCACCCGGCCGACAGTGGTCTCAGCCATCCATGGCGCACCCGGCTGCCAGCCCTGCGCCTCGCGCAGCCGCGCCTGCTCGGCAAGCGGCGGCACCACGTTCTTCAGCCGGACCCGGATCTTGGCCTGAAGTCCCACCGAGCCGCGATCCAGGGCCATCAGCGCCTCAGCGGGCGAGGAGAACGAGTGGCCCTCGCCCTCGGCGCCCTCCTGAAGCTTGGTCAGGTGGAACAGCCCGGTCACCATGTCCAGCCGTGGCATCGCCAGTGGACGACCCGAGGCGGGTGAGAGGATGTTGTTGCTGGACAACATCAGCACCCGGGCCTCGGCCTGCGCCTCCGCCGACAGCGGCAGGTGCACCGCCATCTGGTCACCGTCGAAGTCGGCGTTGAACGCCTCGCAGACCAGCGGGTGGAGTTGAATGGCCTTCCCTTCCACCAGCTGCGGCTCGAACGCCTGGATGCCGAGGCGGTGCAGCGTCGGTGCCCGGTTCAGCAGCACCGGATGTTCGGTGATGACCTCCTCGAGTACGTCCCACACCTGCGGACGCTGCCGCTCCACCATCCGCTTGGCCGACTTGATGTTCTGCGCGTGGTTGAGATCCACCAGCCGCTTCATGACGAACGGCTTGAACAGCTCCAACGCCATCTGCTTCGGCAACCCGCACTGGTGCAGCTTGAGCTGCGGACCGACCACGATGACGCTACGCCCGGAGTAGTCGACGCGCTTGCCGAGCAGGTTCTGCCGGAACCGGCCCTGCTTGCCCTTGAGCAGGTCGGACAGCGACTTCAGCGGACGGTTACCCGGACCGGTGACCGGGCGCCCGCGACGGCCGTTGTCGAACAGCGCATCGACGGCCTCCTGCAGCATCCGCTTCTCGTTGTTGACGATGATCTCGGGCGCCCCGAGGTCGATGAGCCGCTTGAGCCGGTTGTTCCGGTTGATCACCCGGCGGTACAGATCGTTGAGATCCGAGGTCGCAAACCGGCCACCGTCGAGCTGCACCATCGGGCGCAGATCCGGCGGGATCACCGGAACACAGTCCAAGACCATGCCCATCGGATTGTTGCGGGTAACCTGGAATGCCGCGACGACCTTGAGCCGCTTGAGGGCACGAAGCTTCTTCTGGCCCTTGCCGCTGCGGATGATCTCGCGCAGATTATCCGACTCGGCGTCGATGTCGAAGGTCTCCAGCAGCTTCTGGATCGCCTCGGCACCCATGGCGCCGGTGTAGTACTCGCCGTATCGGTCGTAGATCTCGCGATAGAGCATTTCGTCCACGATGAGCTGACCGACGTCGAGCTTGGTGAACGTGTCCCAGATCTCGTCGAGCCGGTCGAGCTCACGCTGCGTGCGGTCCCGGAGCTGGCGCATCTCGCGCTCGCCACCTTCCTTGACCTTGCGCCGCACGTCGCTCTTGGCGCCCTCGGCCTCCAACTCGGCCAGGTCGGCCTCAAGCTTCTGGGCCCGGGCCTCCAGGTCTGCGTCGCGACGGTCCTCGACCCGCTTGCGCTCGACCCGGAACTCGCTCTCCAACGTGGAGAGATCCTTGTGCCGTTCTTCGGTGTTCACCGCGGTGATTACATAAGCGGCGAAATAGATGATTTTTTCGAGGTCCTTGGGAGCCAGGTCGAGCAGGTAACCCAGCCGACTCGGCACACCCTTGAAGTACCAGATGTGAGTGACTGGCGCGGCAAGTTCGATGTGGCCCATCCGCTCACGCCGCACCTTGGCACGGGTGACCTCAACGCCACAGCGCTCACAGATGATGCCCTTGAAGCGGACGCGCTTGTACTTGCCGCAGTAGCACTCCCAATCCCGGGTTGGTCCGAAGATCTTCTCGCAGAAGAGCCCGTCCTTTTCCGGCTTGAGCGTGCGGTAGTTGATGGTCTCCGGCTTCTTGACCTCGCCGAAGGACCACTGGCGGATGTCCTCTGCGGTCGCGAGGCCGATGCGAAGCTCGTCGAAGAAGTTGACGTCGAGCACGTCTCGTTCCTTCTCCCTGTGTCGATGAAGTCCCTGTGTGGTGCTGGGTGTTTCGGTACACCTGGCGTGGAGGGTGGGCGGGAGGACCACCCCCCACGCCAGGCGCGGTCTGTGGAGCAGCCGCTACTGCGCTGGTCATCTACTGCATTGGGGTCGTCTACTGCACTATGTCGTCGACAGAAGGAGACTCGTTGCGGGACAGATTGATACCGAGATTGGCGGCAGCCCGCTCCAGGTCCTCGTCGTCGGAGTCCCGCATCTCGATCGCCGCGCCGTCGCTGGCGAGCACCTCGACGTTGAGGCACAGCGACTGCAGCTCCTTGAGCAGCACCTTGAACGACTCGGGAATACCCGGCTCGGGAATGTTCTCGCCCTTGACGATGGCCTCGTACACCTTCACGCGGCCGAGCACGTCATCGGACTTGATCGTCAGCAGTTCCTGCAGCGTGTAGGCCGCCCCGTAGGCCTGCATCGCCCAGCACTCCATCTCACCGAAGCGCTGGCCACCGAACTGCGCCTTCCCACCCAGCGGCTGCTGGGTGATCATCGAGTAGGGGCCGGTCGAGCGAGCGTGGATCTTGTCGTCGACCAGGTGCAGCAGCTTGATGATGTACATGTATCCGACCGCAATCGGATACGGATACGGCTCGCCGGTACGGCCGTCGAACAGCTGCGCCTTGCCGTCGGGCGCAACCATGTGGTCACCGTCCCGGTTGGGCCGGGTGGAGCCGAGCAGCCCGGTGATCTCCGCCTCCTTGGCGCCGTCGAACACCGGCGTGGCGACCACAGTGCCCGGATCGGCCTGCTGCAGCTCGGCAGGCAACCGTGCGGCCCACTCCGGATCACCCTTGATCTGCCAGCCGCACTTCGCGATCCAGCCGAGGTGGGTCTCGAGGATCTGCCCGATATTCATCCGGCGCGGCACACCGTGGGTGTTGAGGATGATGTCCACCGCCGTACCGTCGGGCAGGAACGGCATGTCCTCTACCGGGAGAATCTTGCCGATGACGCCTTTGTTGCCGTGCCGACCAGCGAGCTTGTCGCCATCCTGGATCTTGCGCTTTTGTGCCACGTAGACCCGGACCAGCTCGTTGACCCCCGGCGGCAGCTCGTCGTCATCTTCGCGGGAGAACACCCGGATGCCGATGACCTTGCCAGTCTCGCCGTGCGGCACCTTCAGCGATGTGTCCCGCACCTCGCGGGCCTTCTCGCCGAAAATGGCCCGCAACAGCCGCTCTTCGGGAGTCAGCTCGGTCTCGCCCTTCGGCGTCACCTTGCCGACCAGGATGTCCCCGGCTTGCACCTCGGCACCGATCCGGATGATGCCTCGCTCGTCGAGATCGGCCAGCACTTCCTCGGAGACGTTCGGAATGTCCCGGGTAATCTCCTCGGCACCGAGCTTGGTATCCCGGGCGTCGATCTCGTGTTCCTCGATGTGGATCGAGGTGAGCACATCGTCCTGCACCATGCGCTGGCTCAGGATGATCGCGTCCTCGTAGTTGTGACCCTCCCACGGCATGATCGCCACAAGCATGTTCTTACCCAGAGCCATTTCACCGGAGTCAGTACACGGCCCGTCGGCGACCACCTGGCCCACCTCGACCCGCTGACCCTCGGCCACGATCGGCCGCTGGTTGATGCAGGTGCCCTGGTTGGACCGGTGGAACTTGTGCATCCGGTAGGTCTGGCGGCTGCCGTCATCGGCCATCACGGTGACGTAGTCGGCGCACAACTCCTCGACAACGCCCGCCTTGTCGGCCACCACCACATCGCCCGCATCGACCGCGGCCCGCAGCTCCATCCCAGTGCCTACCAGCGGTGACTCGCTGCGCAGCAGCGGCACCGCCTGACGCTGCATGTTGGCGCCCATCAGCGCGCGGTTGGCGTCGTCGTGTTCGACGAACGGGATCATCGCGGTAGCGACCGAGACCATCTGGCGCGGCGAGACATCCATGTAGTCCACGCCGAGCGGCTCGATGTAGTCGACCTCGCCACCCTTGCGGCGGACCAGCACCCGATCCTCGGCGAAGTAGCCGTCGTCCCGCAGTACCGCGTTGGCCTGCGCGATGACGTGGCGACCCTCCTCATCGGCGGTCAGGTAGTCGATCTGCTCGATGACGTGCCCATTGACGACCTTGCGGTAAGGCGTCTCGATGAAACCGAACGGATTGACCTGGGCGTAGGACGACAATGACCCGATCAGGCCGATGTTCGGACCCTCCGGGGTCTCAATCGGGCACATCCGGCCATAGTGCGAATGGTGCACGTCCCGGACCTCGAAGCCGGCTCGCTCCCGGGACAGTCCACCCGGCCCCAGCGCCGAGAGCCGCCGCTTGTGGGTCAGACCGGCCAGCGGGTTGGTCTGGTCCATGAACTGGGACAGCTGCGAAGTGCCGAAGAACTCCTTGATTGCCGCCACCACGGGACGGATATTGATCAGGGTCTGCGGGGTGATCGCCTCGACGTCCTGGGTCGTCATCCGCTCCCGCACGACCCGCTCCATGCGGGAAAGACCGACCCGGATCTGGTTCTGGATCAGCTCGCCCACGGTGCGCAGCCTGCGGTTGCCGAAGTGGTCGATGTCGTCAGTCTCCACCGGCACCGTGGCGTCCGGCACGCCGTTTGTGGCGGGCATCGTCTCCTCGCCCGCGTGCAACCGGACCAGGTAGTCGATGGTGGTGACGATGTCGTCCTCGGTAAGCACCCCGTTGCGGTGCGGCAGTTTCAGGCCCAGCTTTTTGTTGATCTTGTAACGACCGACCTTGGCGAGGTCGTAGCGCTTGACCTTGAAGAAGAGATTTTCCAGCAGCGCCTGCGCACTCTCCTTGGTGGGCGGTTCACCAGGGCGTAGCTTGCGATAAATGTCCAGCAGCGCCTCGTCAGGCCCTCCAGTGTGGTCTTTCTCCAGGGTCGCGAGCAGCGTCTCGGAGTGCGCGAAGCGCGCGGCGATCCGGTCGGTCGTCCAGCCCAGCGCCTTGAGCAGCACGGTCACCGGCTGACGGCGCTTGCGGTCGATCCGCACCCCAACGGTGTCACGCTTGTCGACGTCGAACTCCAGCCACGCACCGCGACTGGGGATGATCTTGACGCTGTACACGTCCTTGTCTGTGGTCTTGTCCACCGCGTGGTCGAAGTACACGCCGGGCGATCGCACGAGCTGGGAAACCACCACCCGCTCGGTTCCGTTGATGATGAAGGTACCTTTGTTGGTCATCATCGGGAAGTCACCCATGAACACGGTCTGTGACTTGATTTCGCCGGTGTTGTTGTTAGTGAACTCCGCGGTGACGAACAGCGGAGCCGCGTAGGTCATGTCCTTGTCTTTGCATTCCTCCACGGATGCCTTCACCTCGTCGAAACGAGGATCGGAGAAAGAAAGGGACATCGAACCGGAGAAGTCCTCGATCGGAGAGATCTCTTCGAGCACCTCAGCGAGACCACCCATAGGCTGATCGTCACCGGCTTCGATGCGGCGCTGGAACCACTCGTCCGCTCCGACAAGCCACTCGAATGATTGGAGCTGCAAGTCCAGGAGGTCCGGGACCTCGAGCGGCTCGCGGATCTTCGCGAACGAGGGGCGTGCCGGAGCTCCCGGGAGACGGGGTGTGGAGTGGTTCGCAGCAGAGGTCTTGGTCGCGCGGGAGACTGCCAAGATGCGTCCTTCCGAACACTAGCGCTGCCAAGCGCAGGAACACGTGGCCCGTGGACCACGTCGGCCCGCGCTATGTTGGTGCTGTTAGGCGTGCATGCTGTTGTCGTTTGCGCAGCCCTGACCACCCCTGAGCACAGTGTCGCCTGAGACGCGGTCGTTACTTGTAGTCCCAGAAGACAGTGACCCCGAGCACATGGCGTGCGTAGAGAGGGCAGCGCAAAAAGGCAGTCTAGCCGATAGGACGGCGACTGTCCAACGCCTGATCACACACCAGCGCAAGTGTGCCCCTAGGGTGACCTGCCAGACGGCGTCCGTCAAGAGTGTGATGGCCGATCAGTGGTCGGATGTGCGCGATCAGCGGCCTGGAGCTGACTGGTGCAGCCGATCGGCCTAGCCAGAACAGGTCCCCAATACGGCGCCGCGGAGTCAGAACGGCTGCACGTCGGCGATCTTCCAGCTGCCCTCGACCCGCTCCGCAGTGACGGTAAGCCTGCCCGCCACGAGCAGTGGCTGGGCCTGGGTACCCCGGCTGGCCTGCTGGTCAATGAACACCATCACGCTCGCCCGGTCGCCGTCAAGGCTCTTCACCGCCAGATCGGCTACTGTCGCCACCACGACGGCCTGCTGCTGGGGGGCAAGCTCACGAACCCTGCCGAACTGCACACCGAAGTCGTCGACGAACGGTCCGGTGATGACCTCGCGGGCGGCCCGCTCATTGTCATCCAATCGGGCGAAGTCGTAGGAGTAGATGCGCTCGACGGCGTCCCGCACCTGTCCGGAGACCTGGGCGGTGGTGCCTGCATCGATCACCGCCGCATTGCTTGCGGCCGCCGACCCGGTCAGCCGATTGGTCTCGTTATAGAACAGGGCACCGAAGTACACCGCGATCACCAGGACGATGACCCCGATGACCAGGGCAGCCACCGTCGTCGCAACCGCCGACTTCCGCACCGGTGCATCGACGACCAGTTCGGTCTGTGCGCCGCTCCCGTTGCCGAACGTTGGTCCGCCTGCGGGCGCCTGCGATGGGGTGGAGACGGGACGACCAGGGTGCCGTCCAGCCACCCGCGGGCGGCGAGCGACCGGGCTGCGGCGATGTGGTGGCACGATGCGCGGATCCCCTTCCTCAGTTCGGACCCATGAGGTTCGGCCCCATCAGTTCGATGGGGTCTCGACCGCGGGACATGCCCCTGGCATGGGTTCGAGCACGCCGATGGGAGCGATCTTCTCGATCTTCCAGCCGTCCGGGGTCCGCTTCATCTCCAGCTGGAGTCGCTGCCGAACGCACGACGGCTCCCGCTGTTCCGGGGTGTAGGTCACGTCCACCCCGACCAGCACCCGGGCAGTGCCTGCCAGATCGTTGAGATCAGCCACCGCACCGTCATGCACTCTGGCGGTCGAGCTCGTCTTCGAGTCGGTGACGGTTCGCACGTAATCATCCCGATTGGTCCGGAAGTCCTCCAGAGCAGCTCCGGTGGCCGACTGGTCCCACAGCTGGAGCCCGTCCTGTACCCGTCGGTGATCAAGGGTGTTGACGTTGATCGCCGCCTGCCGAGCATCCTCCAAAGCAGTGTCCCGGACCATGCCCAGTGCAATGGATTCGTCGTGGGCGGCTGCGAACCAGGACACGCCGAACCAGCCCGCAAGAACGCAGGCGAGCAGGGCGAGCGCCGCGACCCCCACCGTGGCCACCCGCAGCGGCCCACCCCGCCACAGCTCAGCCAGGGCTTTGGTGCCGGTCATGGTCGTCGAGCGTAGATTGAACACAGTGGGTGACGCTGATGACCCCTACTTCACTCTTAGGTGATTCCGGTGTCGATCGCGCCGCGGTCGCGTCGGCCATCCGGGACACCGCGCTGACCCGAGTGTCCCGGTTGACGATGTGCGCCAGCTCGTGGGCGGTGACCGCAGTCAGCTCCCGCTCGTTCAATGTGGCGAGCAGGCCGACGGTGTAGATCAGAAAGGCCCGGTCGCCGGCTCCGAAGGCGCCCGCGTTAAGCGCGTCATCGTCGGCGACGTACAGCGTCGGCAGCGGGATCTCCAGTGCCCCCGCCAACCGCACCACCACCGCGCGCACCCGGAGAACTCCTCGTCGGACAGCGGGCGAGCCCCCAGCGGCGCGGGATCAGCTGATCGGCGAATACCCAGACCGCGCCGATCGTCGCCGCGATGAGCAGCAGACAGATCACCGCAGCCACCCCGTCAACCGCAGCGCCGACCACCCACGCAGCGATCGCCGTATTCAACACCGCCGCAACCGTGATGAGCACAGTGAACGTTCGGTTCCGCTCGATCTGCTCGTCGACGAGCCTCCTGGGCTGCGCCGCGTCCGGAGTCAGCGCCACCGGACTCACCGCACTCCCATGCATGTCCTGATCGTCGGTTCAGCATCGAGGTTCGCGGCGGCGCGGGCATGCCCAGAGGGGGCAGCGGACAGTGCCCGACACGACGCACGATCGTCCCACCCGACTGATTGGCTGCGATCCAGGCGGAGAATCGGGTGACGTGCGCGTGGTTCAGCCGGATCCGAGTGGAGAATGCGAGACGAGCGTCGTCGCTCCCGACGGCTCGTTCGTCAGCTTTGAGGGCCGCGACGCCGACCCCCTCACCTGCGCGGTCGTGGACGCGGCCACCGAATCGGCGATCCGGACGCTGAGCGGCGGCCCGAATGAGAGTACGGGACTGGGCGACCGGAGCCAGGCTAACCGTATCGCCAGCCTTTCACGAATCGGCTACCGTCCGGATCAGGCAAGCTTAGTAGCGACCACCCTTCACGCCATTACCTGGAATGGACGGGACCATTGACGCCTATCGCGTTGTTGCTCTGATTACCCAGGGCATTTACATTTAGTACATTCGCTGCCACTCCCACGGTTGGGTGGTCAATGACGCTAACCAGCGGATCGGCGCTTGCGGCGCCGGCTGAACCGAGCATCAATGCAGCGGCGACACCTGAGGTGACGAGGACGGCGGCGGCCTTCTTCACCAGCATGCGCATTATGCATCTCCTACCTTCGTTTCGGTGTTTATTCCGGGCGCGAAGTGCTTGCCGGGGCACACTTCAGCTTCCAAAATACCAATTTTGGCGCGCTGTCAATTCTGCGCCGAGCCATGTTCATCCCATCGAGGCGCCGGTGGCACGAACGGACTGCGCCGGTAGACCGATACGGAAAGTTAATAGCTGAGTGGGTTATGCCGCCGTCTTCAGCGCTCCAGGATTGAGGTGAGGCTGGTGAGCTGCGTGCGGGACAGAGGGACCACGGGGCGGGGCGTGTTCTGGGCGCCGCGGACGCTGGTGGGGCTGCCTGGTGGCTCGGCGCAGTGGGCTTCAAGATTGGCCGGTATCGGCGCAAGGTCGGTGCCCGAGCGGCGCACCGTGCCCTCGTAGCCGCGCACGCAGGCGAACGGGTCGAAGGCGTTGAGCACCAGCCCCAGGTGCAGGAAACCGTCACCAGGGAAGACCGACGAATCGGCGGACGCGGCGACGAACGGGTAGATGGCCAGGATCTGGCGCAGCCCCTCCTGGCGGGGTGCGGCTACCCGCGACAGCGTGAGCAGGTCCGCGAGCAGGGCGCCGAGGGAATCGCCGCTCTCCGCGAGCAGTCCACTGGTCTGGGCCGCGAACTCCGGCGCCGTCTGGATCAGACCGCGGATGTCGGGGTCGGAGGACCGGAGCTGCTCGGCGAGCAGCGCCAGGTCGCGGCTGAACGAGGTGATCGCACTGGACTGCTCGTTCTGCGTCTGCAATACCAGGCGCCCTTCCCGGATCAGGGCCAGGGTCTGCGGCAAGGCGGCGAGGGCGTCACGGGTGAACGCGTCGCTGGTGTCGAGCAGGACTTGCAGGTCAGTGCCGGTGCCCCGGAACCCCGTGCCCAGCTCGTCCACCACGATCTGCAGGGAGTCCAGCGGCACCGAACGCACCAGGGTGTCCACGTGCAGGACGAGGTCCTCGACGGGCACCGGCGTGCTGACCGCCGACGCCGGGATCACCGTCCCCTGCGCCAGCATCGGCGGATCCGCCGTGACCGGCCGCAGGTCGACGAACTGTTCTCCGATGGCGGACAGGTTCGACACCGTGGCGCGCAGATCGGCTGGGATGGGTGGGGCGTCGCCCTCGATGTCCAGCTGCGCCTCGACACCCTCCTGGGTCAGCCGCAGCTCACCGACCCGCCCGACGCTGACGCCACGGTAAGTGACATCCGCCCCGGTGAAGATGCCGCCCGACTCGGTGAGCTGCAGGGTCACCGAGTAGCCACCGGCACCAAGCAGTCCTGCGACACCGAGGTAGCGGACGCTGACATAACCCACCCCGAGCAGGGTGACGAGCACGAACGCCAGGAGCTGCCAGCGGACCGTCCGGCTGATCATCGAATGTTCTCCAGCACCGTGGCAAGGTCCAGGTCAGCGCGGACGTAGACGTTGATGAAGTCGCCCTTGAACGCCTCCCGAACGACTCCGTCGGTGAACGGGTAGGTGGCGATGATCTCCAGTGCCCGGGGCAGGTCGTCGCCCGCGGCGGCCAGTTGCTGCAGGGTGGGGCGCAATAGCTGCAGGTCGGCCAGCACGTCAGCACGGCTACGGTTGATCGTGTCGGTGGCGACGACGGACAGCTCGTCCAGCGCGACCAGCATGCCGGTGAGCTGGGTGCGCTGGTCGGCGAGCACCGCCAGCCCCGGCGCCAGATCGTCCAGCGCGGTGGCGATCTGGCCGCGCTGGGCGGCAAGCGTGGCGGCGAGCCGGTTGAGCCCGTCCAGGGCTCGGTTAATCTCGTCGCGGCGCGCGTCAAGGCCGGACACCAGCGTGTTCAGGTCCGCGAGCAGGGCTTGGAGCTGCGGCTCGTTGCCCTCCAGAGCGGAGTTCAGTTCCGCCGCGATAGTGCGGATCTGGTCGATACCGCCCCCGCTGAGCAGCAGCGAGAGCGCCCCCAGCACCTCCTCCACCTCGGTGGCGCGGTTGGTGCGCTGCACCGGGATCCGGTCGCCTTCGGCGAGCCTGCCCCTCGGCGGTTCGGCGGTGGGCGCCGCGAGGTCGACGAACTTCTCCCCCAGCAGGCTGGTGCTGCGCACCCGCGCCACCGCGTTGGCGGGCAGTTCGACGCTGCGGGGCAGCTCCAGGGTCACCACCGCGCGCCAGGGGTTGGTGGCGAGCTCGATCTCGCGGACCGTGCCCACCGACACATCGTTGACCTTCACCAGAGACTGTGGAACCAGCTCCAGCACATCGGTGAATTCGGCGGTGACCCGGTAGGGGTCGTCTCCGGTGTCGGCTCCGCCGGGCAGCGGCACCCCCGCCAGGCCGCCGTCGAGCACACCGCAACCGGCGCTCAGCGCGCCAACGAGCAGGACAGCGACTACCAGCCGACCCAGCGCTGAGGTCGTGGCCATCCCCGGGTCATGGACGTCCATCAGCGACCACGAGGCACGGTCGGCACGGCGAGCAACGGCAGCGGTGGGGGCTGCCCGGCCTCCAACGCACTGATCACGTCGGCCACGGGGGGCAGTGGCACGGCGCCGGAGAGCTGGGGCTCCAGCCGGGCGCAGATCTGCGCCAGCGTCGGGGGAACGTCGCGTGGAGTACTCCTGCGCAACAGCTCACATACCAGCAGGATGGGCGGTGCTCGCAATTCCTGGATGTTCGCGCGGGAGTCCAGGGTGCCGGACGAGGCGTTGTAAGCGTTCGCGACATTGGCTAGTCCGGTTGGCGCGATGTCGAAGATCTCCGCCAGCGCGTCGCGCTGGGCTACCAGGACCGCACTCACCTCGGTGAGCCGGTCCACGTTCGACTTCAGCAACGCCCGATTGTCCTGCACAAAGGCGGCCACCTCGCCGAGCGTGACGGACAACTCGTTCAGTGCGACTGCGAGGTCCCCACGCTCATCGGCCAGCAAGTTCGATACGTCGGCCAACTGGGTGGTGAACTGCCGCACCTGATCGTCGCTCGCCGCGAGGGTGGCCACGAAGGACTGCAGCTCGGTGACCGTGCCGAACAGCTCCTCGCGTGACCCGGCCAGCGTTTCGGACAACCGCGCGAGGTCAGCGATCGTGTCGTGCAGCTCCTGGCCGTTGCCGTCGAGATTGCTCGCCCCGACGTCGAGCAGGTCCGAGAGCGCCCCCTGCCGGTTCACCCCGTCCGGGCCGAGCATGGTGGCAAGCTCGTCGACGGTGCGCGCCAGGTCGTCCACCCCGAGCGGGACCGCGGTGCGCTCCAGCGGGATCACCGCCCCGTCCGCCATCGTGGGACCGCCGGTGTAGGCCGGGGTCAAGGTGATGTTGCGACCGGTGACCAGGCTCGGCGCCACGACCACCGCTCGGGCGTCCGCGGGCACCTGCACCGAGTCGTCGATCTCCATCACGACCTCGACGACCGGGCCTTGCGGGTGCACCGAAATGATCTTGCCGACCGGCACGCCGAGGATTCGGACGTCGTTGTCCGGGAACACCGCCACGGCCGAGCTGAAGTAGCCCGTCATGGTGCGGTCAGCAGGCCGGTTCAGCCACCACAGGCCGCCCGCGACCAGCAGTGCGACCACGCAGGCGGCCGTGATCAGCTGAACCACCCGGCCAGCGAGCACCATCAACACCCCCCCTCGTTGATGGCCAACGGCCCCAGCTCAGTCGGCGGCGGCAGCAATCCGCAGATGTAGCTGTCGATCCAGCGCCCGTTACCGACCGCGTTGGTGAACAGCCGGAACATGGCCGGGGATATATCCAGCGCCCGGTCCAGGTTGTCCTGGTTGCGCTGGAGCACGGCGGCTACCCGGTCGAGCTGCGCCAGGGCGGGGCGGAGCTGCTGGGCGTTCTCGGCCACCAAGCCACGCAACTCACGCGACAACGTCTGAACGCCAGCCAGTAGGGCGCTGATCGCTTCTCGGCGGCGCGCGACCTCCGCCAACAGCAGGTTGCCGTCGGCGAGCAGCTGCTCGAACTCGGTATTGCGGTCGGCCAGCACTCGCGACACGGTGTGGGTGCTGGCCAACAGATGCGCGATCTCCCGGTCGCGGCTCGCGATCGTGCGGGACAGCCGGGATAATCCGTCCAGGGTGCCCCGCACGTGCTCCGGAGTGCCCCGGAAGGTATCCGCCAGCGTCCGCAGGCTCTGCTCCAGGGCGGCAGTGTCGATCTCCTCGACGGTCCCGGCCAGACCGTTGAGCGCCTCGACGACGTCGTAGGGGGCGGCGGTGCGGGCCAGCGGGATGGTGTCATCGGGATCCAGCTCGGCGGCCCCGAGCGGATCCAGGCTCACCGACTTCGCCCCGAGCAGGCTCCTGATCTGGATGGATGCGGTGGTCTGATCGCCGATCCAGGCGTCCCTGATGCGCATGGCCACCAGCACGCGGTCTCCGGCGAGCTCGATGTTGGTGACCCGCCCCACCCCGATCCCCGCGATCGACACCGGATCCCCGGCCTGCAGGCCGCCCGCCTCGCTGAACTCCGCGGTGTAGGTGGTGCCGCCGCCGATGATCGGCAAGCGGTCGGAGTGGTACGCAGCGACGCTCACCAAGGCGATGAGCACCAGAGAGATGATCGCGATCGGGATCGGGTTGCGGGCCCGCATCGGCCTCATGGCCCGCACCTCGCGGCTGGCGGCGGTGGGCTCAGCGGCACCACCAGGGGCTCCTCCCCCAGTGGCACCGTGACGGCGCCCTCGACACCGCAGAGGTAGAAGTTGAACCACGAACCGTAGCTGGCGGAGCGCGTCAGCGTGGTCAGCTTCTCCGGCAGGAACCCCAGCACCCCATCGATGACCTCCTCGTTGTCGGCCAGATTGGCCGAAAGCACGCCCAGCGCGGCGATGTCGTCGCGCAGCACGGGCCGGGCCTCGCTGACCAGACCGGCGGTGGTGTCGGCAAGTACGCCGAGCGAGGAAATAGCCTCGCCGATCGGCTCGCGATCCGCCGCCAGACCCGAGACCAGCCGCTGCAGCTGGGCGATCAGCGCGGACAGCTGCTCGTCCCGGGCGGTCACGGTGTCCAGCACGGTGTTCAGATTAGTGATCACCTCGCCGATCACCTGGTCACGGTCGGCGATGTGGTTGGTCAGCGACGCGGTGCTGGCGAGCAGGCTCTCCACCGTGCCGCCCTGACCCTGCAGCACCTGCACGATCTCGAAGGACAGCCGGTTGAGCTGCGCGGGGTCCAGGCCCACCAGCAACGGCTTGAAGCCGTTGAACAGCACAGTGAGGTTCAGCGGCCCGGTGGTGCGCTCCAGCGGGATGAGCCCGCCCGGTGGGAGCACCCCGGATGGTCCCGGCCCCTGCTCCAGTGCCAGATAGCGCTGCCCGATCAGGTTGCGGTACAGCACGGACGCGGTCACCGACGCGGGCAGTGCCACCCCCTCGTCCACCGCGAAACCCACCTGCGCAACGCGCCGCTCGACGAGCTCGACGGACTGCACCGAGCCCACCCGCACACCCGCGATGCGCACGTCGTCGCCCACCAGCAGGCCGGTGACGTCGGTGAACTGGGCCAGATAGGCAGACCTGACGCTCAGCGTGGTGTTGGCGATCGTCAGTGCGAGTACGCCGGTCGCCAGCGCCGTGATCACCGTGAACACCACGAGCTTGGTCAGTGGCGCGAACACGCCCCTCACCGCGGGGCTCCCGGTATTGATGGCAGCGGCGGTATTGATGGCGGCGGCGGTGCTGGTACTGGTGACGAACCGTCCTGGAACGGGCCGTCCGGCGGGTACTGCGGGAAGTTCTCCCCGTCCAGCACCGGATAGCAGCGTGGGCCGCGGTCCTCATCGTTGCGCGGCTCGTCGCGTCCCGGCACGTACTTACCTCGGGTCCGGGTGACCTCCAGCACGACGTGCAGTCCTGGCTCGCTGGTGCCGACCCCCGCCACCTCGTTGATCTGCGGCACCAGCCCGGCGAGCTGGCCGAACAGGCAGGGGTACTGCGGGGCGTACCGGGCCAGCGACTCCAGGGTGGGCCTGGCCTCGGCAGCCAGCGCGATGAGATTCGCGCGGTTGGCCGCCAGGAAGCCGCGGGTGTCCGCGGACGCCTGGGTCACCGATGCGAACACCCCAGCCAGGTTCTGCCGTTGCTCGGCCACGGTCACGCTGGTGACGGACAGATCCGCCAGCGCGGCGGTCAGGTCCGGGGCGGCCTGGGCGTAGGTCTCGGCCAGGTCCGCGATCCGGGTGATGTCCTCCTGCAGCTCGGGTAACGCGGTGTTCAGCCCGCTGACCAGCTGCTGCTGGCGAACCAGGGTGTCACCGAGCTGGTCACCGCGACCACTCAGGGCGGCCGAGACGGCGCCGAGCGTGCTGGCCAGTTCGTCGGGCTGGACGGCTTGCAGCAGCGGCAACAGGCCGTCTAACGCGGACTCCAGCTCCCGCGCCGCCTGGCTGCGGTCCTGGCCGATGACCTCGCCCGCCGCCAGCGACCGGGTGGCGGGTTGTTCCGGGATCACGAGGGCGACGTACCGCTCGCCGAACAGCGTCTTGGGCAGCAACCGGGCCTGCACATTGGCGGGGATCAGCGCCACCTTGTCCGGGTGCAGCAGCAGATGCACGGTGGCGAACTCCCCCGATGAGCTCACCTCGGCCACCTCGCCGACGATCAGCCCGCGGACCTTGACGTCCGCGCGCTCTTCCAGCTGCAGGCCCGTGTTGTCGGTCTGCAAGGTCACTTCGATGCCGTCGTCGAAGGCGCCGGAGTACGTCGCCACGGACAGCCCGATCAGCGAGATCACCACCAGCAAGAACGCGGCGCCGGACAGTCTTCGCCACACCACGGAGCTGTTCACTCGGCCACCCGCATCATCCGGCCACCCGCACCGAGGTGACCGTACCGAAGATCGCCAGGGTCAGGAAGAAATCGGCGATGGCGACGGTCACGATGCTGGCCCGCACCGCACGGCCCACTGCGACTCCCACCCCGGCAGGCCCGCCGGTCGCGCGGTAACCGTAATGGCAGCAGATCAGGATAATGACGAAGGCGAAACTCAAGACCTTCACATACGACCACAGCACGTCGCTGACCGGCAGGAACAGATCGAAGTAATGGTCATAAGTGCCGCCGGGCAACCCGCTGACCACCGTGACGTTCAGCCGGGCAGCATAGTAGGAAATGATCAGTCCGATGGTGTAGAGCGGGATGATCGCGACGAAACCGGCGATCACTCGGGTGGTGATGAGAAACGGCACGCTGGGCACGCTCATCACCTCCAGCGCGTCGATTTCCTCACTGATCCGCATCGCGCCGAGCTCCGCCGTGAATCCCGCGCCCAGCGTGCAGATCAGAGCCTGGGCGGCGACCAGCGGGGCGATCTCACGGGTATTGAAGTATGCGGTAACGAACCCGGTGAGCGCCTCGGTGCCGAGGCTGTCAAGGGCACGGAAGCCCTGCAGCCCCACCACACTGCCGACGAACAGCGACAGCCCGGCCATCACTCCCACGGTGCCCAGAATGATCACCAGGGCACCCGAACCGAAGCTGACCTCGGCCAGCAGCCGGGCGATCTCCCTTCGGTAGCGCCCCAGGGTATACGGGATCCACCCGATCGCCCGGCCGTAGAGCGAGAGCTGGTCACCGAGATCGTCCAGCTGCCGCAGCGGGTTCGGGGGCGCCTCGCTCACCCGATCACCACCTCGGCCCCTGCGCTCATGGCTCCTCCGGTTTGCTCATACCCGGCTCACATGGACTAACGAGCAGTCCTTGTCCAAGTTGTCTCAACTACGCGCACCGGCGAAGGCCCTCAGCGTCGCTGGTGCCAGCACCAAGGCGTGTATGGTGCCGACGCTGCTGACCATCGGTGAGCACAGCTGGGAGGCTGAGGTGGGCTTCTGCCAGACCCAGAAGTTCCTGAAAACAGGTATGTGCAGCCGCAGACGTGCTCCGTGGATCGGACGGGCCGTGATCGTTCCGATCTTGTCGGGGGTGCTGGGTAGCTTCCGTTCCGGTCGAACCTGCGCACGGTTCGCAACGGGAGTGCGGTGTGAGCACGAACAAGATCAAGTCGAAACGGCCCGGGCCGGTGTATGACGACGCGATGAAGGTCCTCGCTCGCGATGATCTGGACGCGGTACTGTCACTGGTCGGCGTACACGGGATGGGTGCCCGGCCGATGATGAGTGAGCTGCCGGGTTCGGCGATGCATGCCGACCTGATCGCCCGCACGCCGGACGGGATCGTGCACGTGGAGTTCGTCAAAGACCGCGATCCGAACCTGGACCTGCGGATGGTGGAGTACTGGCTCCGGATCCGCAGGCAGGACGGCAACCGTCACACGCCGCTGGCGCAGTTCGTGTTGGTGCTCGGTGACGACGTCGCAGTGCCCGATCGCTGCCTCGATGGCGACCGTGAGGTGCTGCGCTGGTCGGTGGTGCGGCGAAGGTACTGGCGTCGATCGTGCTGCCGGCGCCTATCATTGACACAGCGTTGAAGGAGGGGACCACCATGCCCATTCTGGTTCGCGACACCCCGCTCGGTCGGGAGCTTTACGAGGAGGCACGCCGGGAGGGCCTCCGGGATGGGCGGCAGGAAGCGCGAAATGCATTGCTCAGCGTGACCGCCCTCGTGCTCCAGCGCACCTTCGGTGATGACCCGCGCATCGCGGCCATCGCCGAGCGGTTGGCCGAGCTGCCCGACGACGACCGGCTCACTCTGCTCACCACGGCCACCAGCCTCGACGACCGGCACTGCTGACCACGAGGACTCGGGCCGGTTCCTCTCGATGTGGTGAGGGACTGGGCGGCGAGGTAGTTCAGCGGGCACCATGGCGCTGAGTCGATGACCGCGAATCGGCGGTCTCAAACGGTCAGTGCTTCATCACGTGAAATTGCCGTTGGGTAAGGGCCAGGTTGGTGTGTCGTGTGGTTGGTCGAGCCAGATTGTCTGGTTTTCTGCGGTGATGGTGAGTCGGTAGCGTTCGCGGTGGGGTTTGCCCCAGGTTTGCCACTGGTGGTGCAGGTGTTCGACTTCGTTCCAGAGGGTGCGGGGGCCGGTTTCGGTGACGAGGAAGGCACCGTTCTGGCTCTTCGAGCTTGGCCGGGATGTGTAGTCAAAGGATCACTCTTCGTCGCCGTCGGCTGGTGCTGCCGGTAGCCACAGCAGGGTGCCGTCCCCCACTGGGCCCGGTTCCCGGCCCCCGGGTGCCCTCCACCCTTGACAGGACAGGGTTATC
>JBQTGW010000011.1:0-8834 GCA_052390495.1 Pseudonocardiales bacterium | reverse complement strand
CCTTCCTGCTCATCGCCGCCGCTCTGTTCTTCCTGGTCGTGCGCCCGATCAACACGCTGATGGCCCGCCGGAAGACGGAGCCACCGGTCGAGTCCACGACCCGGGACTGCCCGGAGTGCCTCAGCTCCATCCCGATGCAGGCTCGCCGTTGCGCGTTCTGCGGATCGCCGGTCCCCGCCGCCCGACCGGACCACGCACCCAGGACGTGAGTGGTACCCGCTTATTCGTTCTGCGGGTTCTCGGCACGCGCCTCGCGGAGACGACGGGCGATGGACTCCCGTACGGAGGCCCGTAGGCGCTCCTCATCCGCTGCTTTCTCGGCTTCCGGATCGGGCCTGATGAGCAGACTCAGCCCGCGCTGCATCCGCTCGATCATGGCGTCCACCCGCTTCCCGGTCTCCTCCCCCGGCTGCCGTGACCATTCGTTGATCACGCGCAGCCCGTCCCGCAGCAGCGCCCGGTCCTGCGGGGTGACGCCCTGCAGGAGGTGCGTGATGTCGGCGGCCGGATCCCCCTGAGTGGCCCGGTCCGACCAATCGGTGATGGCGGCGGCGGCTTCCTCCTGCAGCCGCGTGGTGTCGCCGCCCCGCGCCGAGGCCGCTGCCAGGGCCTGCAGCGACGTCAGGAGCCGCGTTGTCGGATCCATCCCTTTGGCGCTCATGTCAGGCACCCACCCCTCGGGTAGCTCGTCCGTGTTCAGGCGGAGGGTAGCCCGACTGGGTTTGCCCATCTGGCACTTCCGCCGTTGATCTCATGCGCTCGGGGGCGGAGGATCTTCGCGGAAGCGAATCGGTGTTCCGTAGCGCTGTCGGTAGCTTCTGAAGGCGAGGCCCGTCCAACGCGGTGGTACGGCACCGTCCGGCAGGCGCGGAGGAATCTTGGACGGATCCAGCATCACCTTCTCGTAATAATTGAGGCCTTGTGCCACGATCCATTGAGCGAGGTCGTCTATGCCGTCCTCGGTGAGTTCGGGATCGAGATAGGTCCTGAAGTCCTCGTCTTTGAGGTCCGCCGCGGCCTGCTCATAGGTCCAATAAAAGTCGACAAGTTCCTCTTCCGGCATGGTCGCAAGCATGCGCTCCAGCTCGTCCGGCTGTTTGTTCCCCAAGTCCATCAGTTTCCAGAGACTCTTACGACCCGGCATGCGAACCTCTCATCTGAATTTGGACGGATCAATACCATACCGCTGCAACCACCGGTAGCAGGTTCTCACCGACACCGCTCGATCACGGCGTCCACCTTCTTCCCGGTCTCCTCCCCCGGCTGCCGTGACCATTCGTCGATCACGCGTCCCTGAACAGGGCAGCCCGAGACCGCAGCGCCTCAACCTTCCCACGGCCCGACATTCTACCTCGGACTAATAAGGTTGGTTCGATCATCGATAGGTGTGATAGCTAGTTGCTTGGATAGCCACCACCGAAATTCCTCATATAATGCGCCGCCGCCCAGGAACACGTCGGCACCGTCCGGGTGCGCGCACATACGGCCAATGTTGTCGAGCGCGACCCGTTCGCCGTAGAAATCCACGAAGGGAAGTTCCAGGCCGAGGCTGAGTGTGAGGGCGTCATGCTGCATACTCCCTGGATGGAACCGCTCAAACCACTGGTCCAGATGAGCGGCCACAGTTCGCGCCCAGACCGGTGCGTCGTGGGCGGTGAGCTGCCGATAAAGCGGCGAGTCGGCGGTTAACTCGATCTCCGGGGTGAAGGTGACGTCGGATAGCACCAGTGTCGGCTGGTGGGCTGTTCGCAGCACCGTGGTGGCGGCGGTCGGGTCGAGGCGGAAGTTGTGCTCGGCCTGGTCGGGGTCGCGGTACCTGAGCGCGCCGCCCATCTGCACGATCTCCAAGCGGCTGGCGAGATCGGGGCGGGCTTCGAAGACGGCGGCCAGATTCGACAGCGGTCCCATGCCGACCCAGCGCACCGGACTGGTCGTGCCACCGAGCACCGTAGCGACTGCGTGGAGCACATCGGTCGGCTGTGCGGGGACGTCGACCGGGGTGAGACCCTCAATGCTGATGCACGGCGCGTCTCCCAACTGTCTGCCAGCCAGCACAGGGACATCCTTTCGGCCGAGTTGGTCGAGAAGGTGGCGGGCGAACCGGGCCCGCTCGCCGTCATGTTCATCGGAGGTGATGACAAGGGCGAGTTGTGCCACACGGGCAGCGCAGACCAGGGCTAGAGCGTCGTCGGGGTCACCACCGATGTCAGTGTCGACGATCATCAGCGTGTCGCGCAGCGACGGTGGCATCGCCGACCAAGCCAGGGCGGTGTCGGTATCGTCGTCGCGTACCTCGCCCATGATCCCCTAACTGTGCCGCTGCTTGAACTGCTCAACGAACGCACGACGCTGATCGTCGGTTTGGCGCTCACCGTAAGCTTGCCACACTGCTGTGGCCTGTTCCTCGTTCAGTTCGGCCTGCTTGATCGCCGAGGACAGTTCAGTGATGTGGGCCTTGTCATCCCCGCGAACGAATGAGTCCATCAGCTCACGGAATCGTGGGTCGATATCCTCGGCGCCGGACACCCAGGCACGCACAGCCGCCTGGAAACGTTCGTCACCAGCCTGAAGCGCAGCTTCCCAATCCTGTCCACGGGCCCGCATCTCGGCGATGTGAGCGGCGAAATCGTGCACGGATGCGAGTCCGACCTCCTTGACTCCTTCCCGCACCGACGGGTCTCGGTACCGGGGTGACACTCGGAGGGGGTTTAGCCCCTTGAGCGGATCAGGCTCCATACTTTGCGGTTGCTGACGAGGGCCTGCGGGTTCAATGGCGGTGGGACTGGACAGTGGGCCGTGCAGCGTCTCCTCGATGGTCGCCAGCGCCTTTTGATTGGCGAAGGTCAGCCTCGGGTCGTCCGGCAAGTAAGGCACAGGCCTGCCGCCATGGCTTTCGCCCGTCTCCAGGTGCATGGCATGGCCCTTCTTCGTGCCGGGATGCGGGTCACTGGGTGAGGCGCCGAAGAATGCATAGTGACCTCGGAAATTCGTGTTGGGATATACGGCGGCCAGGAGTTCCTGGACAGTGCCTTTGTAACTGGTGTCCACCAGCGTCACAGCGCTGCCCGGCTTATTCACCGGGACACCGCAGGAGACGAGGTAGCGGGTGAGCCGTGAGTGCGCCCCGACAATATTGCTAGGGTCGACCTTACCTCTCGCGCCACGGAAGTCGTGGATGTCGGGGAATGAGCTGCCGATGCTCTCCCGGTCCTGGACTGCGGCCTCAGCCAGGGCGCGCGATAGTGTCACCTGGGTGCAATGCTCGTCGAAGAATGCGGGGTCGAGCTTGCTGACGGCCGCTGCCAAGCTCGCCCCGTCACGGCCAACAAACACGATCTTTTGATTTGGGTTCGACCGTACCTCGGCCTTCAGATCGGTCAACATCTTGCTCGCGACGTTCACCATGAACGGGGCATGGAAATCGCTGATCACGTCGTAGGCGTCGGCGATTGCCCGTCGGCCTTCCGGGTCGATGATGCCAAGCCGGGAAGACGCCGATGTGACAGCCGATTCCCGGACGCGGGTCTCCGGCTCTGTATCGACGATTCTGGTCGGCTCGATGCGGGCGCGGTCGGCTCTGAATTCGGACGGATCAATACCATACCGCTGCAACCACCGGTAGAAGGTTCTCGGCGACACCCTCGCCGCTTGAGCGGCTACTTCGACGTCTCCGCCCGCCTGGGCTATGCGGGTGCGAACGGCGTCCACCTCAGGGGGTGCGTTCGCCCGGCGGAAGGACGGCGGCGGAGCGTTCCCGGGAGGTACCAGCTCTCCCCGTTCATTCCAGGTCCATCCTTCGCGACGGAGGCGACTTCCGCCAGGAAGCGGTTCGAATGGTGTTCCCGGCCCTTCACGCCCAAGGCGCGGTCCGATTCCGATTATCTTTTCATTGTCCCACGGGAGCCGCCCACGTTCGCCCCAGTCCACCTGTTCGCGCAGGCTCTGCTCATAGGTCCAGACGCTCTGTCCTTCAGGGACGTCCACTGGTCGCACCTCTACCTCGACGTCGACACCCAACCGGCGACCGGCGAGTTCGTAGCGACCGAAGCGAGCCTCCAGTGGGGCGCCGGCCGTCGTCTCCCCGACCTTGAGGATCTGTCCGGTAGCCCGGTCGCGGACGACATAGAGGACTTGTTGACCAGGCGGAAGGTCCAACGATGCCGCGTCGGCCACCCGGATCGTCTGCGGCTCTCCCACGGAGATGCCCAGCCTGCTGAAGTCCGGACCGAGATCGAGCATGGCGCCCACCCGGGGATTCGCATCACCGATCACCCGCAGCCGGTCACCCAGGTCGCGAAGCGCGGTGAGCCGGTCGGCGGCCTCGGGAAGATTTCCGTTGCGCATACCGTCCTCAAGGGCATTGGCGTCGGCCTTGAGCCTCTCGAGTCCGGCCCGCACCGCGGGATCCCGCACCTGCGGCAGAATATCGTCGATCTTCCCCTTGAGCGGTCCACAGGTGCTCGAACAGACCCAAACCTCGTCTCCATCGGGTCCGCGATGCACTTTGAGATCGTGATCGCTCTTACCTACCCGGGTGGGTGTCTCGACCTCGGGACCGTTTCGTGCGCCGGTCGGCGCCTCAGGACCGTTACGCAACAGGGTGCGGGCGGTGGGGAGGTGCGTGCGGATATCGGCAGGCGTGGCAGAAGGACCGGCGTGCATGCGGACGTTGGTGACCTGGCCTTCCTCGACGTCGTGGCGCACGCGGACGGTGCGGCCGGACAGGCTGGGGTCGATGCGGACGTCGACCTGGGAGGCCAGCGGGCCCAACGCAGTGCGCAGTTCGGCTTCGATGCCGTCCTGGTCGCGGGGGCGGACCGGGCCGTCGGCGCTGCCTTTGCCGCCGGTCGGGTCGACGTCGGAGACGTCCCAGGAAGTGGCGCCGTCGGGGCCGCGCCCCGGCTGGGGAGTGCCGCCGCTGGGCGTCGGGCCGGCGGCGTCCGGCTTGGGCGCGGACGGGGTGTCCGGCTTGGGCCCGGACGGGGCGGCGGGGGTGGGCCCGTCGGCCTTGCCGGGAGTGGGAACGTCGACTTTGCCGGGGCTGGGGACGTCGACCTTGGGTGTGGCGGGGGCATCCGGGACGTCGACACCCTCGGAGCCTGCGGGGACCTTGATGCCGAAGCTTTTCAGGCCGGCCGTGACGCCTTCTTGAACCCGAACGGTGAGGCCCTGGACCCGGGGGTTGGCCATCACCCCGGTGACCGCCACCGTGGTGACCGCACCCAGCAGCACATCCCCCCAGCCGTATGCCTGGCCGGTGACGACGGCCTCGCCGGCCCCGAGGCCGACTTCGGTCACCACCTCGATCGCCATCTCGACGGCCACGCGAGCTCCGGCGCCCAGCGCGGATTTGGCGACGGCGGCGGCTGCCCCGCCGCCGACCGCACCGCCGACCGCACCGAAGATGGCCGCCTTGACGACGCCGTCCATCAGCGGCTCGCCGTTCATCGCGTTGCTGACTATCTGGCCGGCGGCACCGGCCACGGCACCCACGATGGCGCCACCGACGATCGTCCCGATGGTGGCCGCGACGGCTGCGCTGGCGCCGAGCGCCCCGGCCACCGCCCCGACGGCGCCGATGATCAGGGGGCCGAGCACGATCGCCAGCGCCACCGCCACGATGATCACGACGACGATCGTGAGGACGCTGTGCCAGCGGGGCTTGACCTTGTCGTATGCCTTCTTCGCCTCCTCGGTGATCTTCGGGTGGATGTCCACGGTTGCGGCCGTGTTCAAGCCGTCCTCGACGGCCTTGACCTGCCCGTCCGCGCCTTGCTGGAATTGGCCTGCGAGTGTGGTGTAGGCGTCACCGAGTCCGGTGACGACCTTCTGGCCGGCGCTGAGATGGCTGGCCTGGCTGTTGCGGGCGAGCGTGGCGTAGCCCTGCTGGACCTGCTGCAGGCCGTTGGCTGCCTGGGTGGCGTTGTTGCTCAAAGCCTGACCGGTGGCCGAGGCGGTCTGCGTGGCGGCGGCTGAGGCGGTCTCGGCGGTGTCCGACATGCCCTGGGCGCCCTGCTCGGCCATCGTGGCCAGGGATTTGGCGGCCTGCCCGGCCTGCCCGCGCAGTGCCTCGGCCGAGTTCTCCAGCTGCTTGTCGAGCTGGCCGCCGGTCTGCCGGAGCACGTCGTCGAGTTGGTCGGGGTCGGGCACCTCGTCCTGGCCCAGGACCCGCAGGAACTGCGTGAGGCCGCGGTCCAGCCCGCCGCGTGCCGTGCTGACGCCCTTGCCGATCGCGGCGACGGCCCCGGCGGCGCTGCGCTCCGCGGCCTGGCGCTGCTGCCCCGCCTGGGTCCGGATCGCCGCGGTCTGCTCGTTCTGCTGCTGCGTCAGGCCGGCCTGAGCGACGCTCAGCGCCTGGCTGATGCTCTGCAGCGCGGTCCGCTTGGCGTCGTCGGCGCTGGAGCGTGACCGCTGGTGCGCGCTGGTCAGGCTCGCCTTGCTCTCGGTCAGGACGGTGGTCAGGCTCTTGCGGACGTCGGCGGCGATCGTGCCGATCTGCCGCTCCGCTTCCGGCCGGCCGGCCCTCATGTCGGTGATCGGCTCGTCCGCCGCCTTGGGGAGCTCCTCCTTGTACGCGTTGCCGACCGCCTTGGCGGCATCAGCCTGGGCCTTGCACCGGTTGTCGGTCAGCGGTCCGTCAAGCCAGCTGTCGTCGCGGTGGATCATTCCGGCGAGGAACCCCCGGACGCGTCCGTCGGCCGCTGTGACCGCTGAGTTCCCCGAGCGGTTTGCGGCGTCCCGCATCCGCTTTTCGGTCCCGTCATACAACTTGCCGAGCGCGGTCACCTCGCCCTTCTGCTTCTCGCTGACGGCCTGGTTCGCGGTGCCGGAGTCCTTGTCCATCCCGGCCCGGGCGGTCGCCTGCGCCGCGTTCATCGCCGCGACCGCCGCGCTGTGAGCAGCCTCCACTCGAGCGCGGGCGGCCTGCGCCTGGGCCTGCACACTCGCTTGGGCGCTGCGCACCGCCGCCTGCACCGCCGACACCCCGGCGGTCTCGGCCGAGCCGATCCGCGTCAGCGCCGACTGCTTGGCGCCGTTGACCTGCTGGGTCAGCGTCGCCGCGAGGCCGGTCAGCTCCGCCGACTTCGCCTGACGCTGACTGGTGAAGTCGGCCAGCCGAGCCTTGCCGATCGCCCGGTCCTGGGCCAGGCCCTGCTTGAAGGCCTGCACCTCCTTGTCGTGCTGCTCAGGCGACTGACCCCACAGCGGTGGCAGCAGCGGCTCCGGATCCAGTTCGACGAAGCCGATCTGCGTCCCGCCGCCACCTAGCCCCGCGCCGCCGACGTCCTCCCCGACGCCCCGGCCCGACGTTTGACCCTGCCGCAGTCCGTGATCCTGACCCTCAGCCGGGTCCTGCCCTTGGGCCTGGCGCCGCGATTGGTCCGCCTCCCCGGTGGCCGTGGCCACCGCCGCGCGATGCTCCCGCAACAGCGCCGCGGCTGGCTGCTGCCGGCGCATCGACTGCAGCTCACCCCGGCGGGACTCCACGGTGGCGGCCGCAGCGGTGGCGCCGCCTTCCGGGAGTCGATCGGGCAACGCAGACACGTCCGCAGGCGGCCGGAAGCGGTCCGGGCGCGCTGGCTTCTCGACAGCCGTCGCTGTCCTGACGGCGCCGGGTCGGGGTGATGCGCCGTCATCGGCGCCATCCCCCGCCACCGGTGCGGCTCCTGCGGCCACGCCCACTGCGATCCCCGGGGAAGCCCCTGGGACGACGGTCTGCGGGTCCGGCGGGGCGCCGCCGCTCGTTTGCTGCGGCATGCCGGAACCGCTCGGTGCCTGACCCGCCACGGCCTTTGGCCCGGCCAGACCTACCGGTCCCGCCAGACCATGACGCGATGGGGAGGGAGATGGCCGCTGCGCAGCAAGCAGCCGCGACACCGCAGCATTACCCGCCCCGCGTTGCAGTCGTTGGATGGAACGCGGGTTGAGCGTGCTGCCGCCACCTCCCGCAGGCTGCGGAGCCTGTTGATCCCCATTCTGACCAGCCCGAGGCTTCGGGGCGTTCTGCTCATCTCTCTCGGGCGCGCATTCGTGAGCGTGCACGGCAGAGTGGTCCCGTCAACGAAGTTCTTAACAGCCCAGCCGAGCTTCCATCAGGTGGGGCAACCGAGGTGAGGGCCATAGGGGCAGCACATCGGGCAATCGCGGCAACGCCGATGCTGCGCAAGGCGCGGCGTTGCGCGTTCTGCTCGGCGCCGGTCCCCCGCATCAACCGGACCCCAGCGCCGCCACCACGTGAACGCTCCCGGTATTCCCGAAGGCGGCGTTCCCGAACCCTACCAATGCGTGGGGCGAGTGAGCGATGGTGGCAACTTCGTTTCGGTATCGCCCTTTGCCGAATCGAGCTGGGATTGGGTGAGAAAAATGCTCTCGGTGAGGTCGGCGCCGCTGAGGTCGGCAGCTCTGAAGTCAGCCCCGATAAGGTCGGTCACGCTCAGGTCGGCACCGCGGAGGTCGGCTCCGATGAGGTATGCCCCTCTCAGATCGGCGCCTCTCAGATCGGCGCCTTCGAGGTTGGCCCCGATGAGGTCGGCCCCGCTGTAGTTCTTCTTCCGGCGGTGCCTCTTCCGGCGCCGGACTTCAGCCCGTGCGAGCTCGCTCGCACGCAGCAGGAGAGCATTGACGTCTTGCCGGTGTGCCGCCACGTCCAGCTCCAGCAGAGCGTCGGGACTGCCCTGAGTGAGGCGTTCGGTCTCGTCGAGCGCGCGGCTGAGCTCAGCGTACAGCGGGCGGGCCGGTGGCAGCGTCAGTGCTTCGGTCAGGTACCAGAGCAGCTCATGGAGCTGCCGCATGATCGGGAACACCTCGAACATCTGCTGTGCGGTGTGCGGGGC
>JBQTGW010000010.1:0-35333 GCA_052390495.1 Pseudonocardiales bacterium | reverse complement strand
CACCCACCACACCCTCACCGGCCACACCAGCATGGTGAGCGGGGTGGCGTTCTCCCCGGATGGCGCCCTGCTGGCCAGCGCCTCCTGGGACAACAGTGTCCGGTTGTGGGACCCAGGCACCGGCGCCTGGCTCGGTTCCCTGCTCACCCTCGATGGGGGCGGCTACGCGGTGCTCCTGCCCGATGGCTCGTACAAGCTGGAGGGTGACCCGGGCCGGTCGCTGTGGTGGGCCATCAAACTGTGCCGCTTCGCCCCCGGTGAGCTCGACCCCTACGACCCCACGATCAGAAAGCTGCCACCCGACGTCCCCGTAACCCCGCCACGCCCCCACACCCCACTGAGCCGATCCCCACTGGGCCGATCCCCACTGGACCGACCTTCGGTATCCACCAGCGCAGAACCCCGTTATCGCCCGAGGAGTCCAGTGGCCTGGTTGACGAACTGGCGGACGTCGGGACGCCGCCGGTAGGGCGGGAACTCGCCGACCAGCCGGGCCAGGCCGAAGTGCAAACGGCCCCGCCCCTCAAGCTTGGGGCCAGGCCGTTCGTCTGCTGTCCGCACCTCGTTCGTCTGCTGTCCGCACCTCCTGGGGGCTACCTGCGAGCGTGTCGGTAAGCCTCTCAGTATGCTCCGCGGTATGGCGAGGATCACGGTCACCATGGACGATCGGCTGGCCCAAGCGGTCCGGGCCACCGCGGGCGACAACGTGTCCGGCTGGCTGGCCAAGCTGGTCCGCGCCGAGCTGCTGCGCCGTGCCGTCGCCGCGGAGCTCGCCTGCGACCAGCAGCATCCCGACTATCTGGACTGGCGCGCCGAGCGGCGGGACGAGATCGACGGGACGGGGGCTTGAGACGCGGCGAGGTCTGGCAGTACCAGGGCATCTCCCGCTCCCGGCCGGTGCTGGTGGTCAGCTGCGACGAGCTCAACGACGCCGAGCAGCCGATCGTGGTCGACGTGACATCGTTCAGCCCACAAGGAGCGTCCGCGCTGCTGACCGTGCGCATCGGCGACGAGCTGGGCGGCTACGCGCGCTGCCGCACGATCAGCTTCGCGGACACCAAACGGTTCACCGAACTGCTCGGCGCCGTCCCAGAATCGACGATGGAACAGGTTGACATGGCGCTGCGGGCCGCACTGAACCTGTAAAGCCAGCCGCAGGGCCGGTAAGCCCAGCGCAGGATTCCCGCTAGGGCTTGAGGAGTCCGGTGGCCTGCTCGGTGAGCTGGCGGACGGCGGGGCGTCGCCGGTAGGGGGCGAAATCGCCGAAGAGCCGGGCCAGGTGCCCGACGCAGCGGGCGGAGTCGGACTTCACTGTAGTGCGCCGTCACGGGCGTAGCTGGGGTCCTGCAGGCGCAGGGTGGTGCGCAAGTGATGGCGGGCCCGGCCCCAGTCCTCCAGGTGTAGGTAGCAGGCGTGGGTTTGGGCTTCGTCGATCCAATAACACCAGCCTGGCTCTCCTGACGAGGACGGAGCATCGCCGAGCCGATCGAATGCGCTGTCCAAGGCGCGCCACGGCTCACCGGAGACCAGGCAGCTGCAGTCCGACGTCTCAGAGATCATCACGGGCCGCCGCCAGGTCCGCGACGTCCTCCTGCTGGAGCGCATCGCCGACGGGCTTGGAATCGAGCGGGGCCTGATGCGGCTGGCCGGACCCGCCGCGTCGGACGCCTACAGTGGTGAGGTCACGGATGCAGGCCCTGAGGTGGACGACGACATGCTGCGCAGACAGTTCCAGCACCTGCTTGCCCTGTCGGCCGCAAGCGCGATGGGCGCCCCGGTTCCCGGTGTGGGTGAACTGGTCGACTGGCTGACCGCCCCAGGCCCACCACCGGCCGAACGGCGGATCGGACGGGGCGATGTGGAGATGATCCGCCGCTGCGGTGAGCAGCTCGGGGCTCTGGCCAGCGCTCAGGGCGGCCAGGGTCAGGCAGCGACGCGACTGGCCGAGTGGGCTGATGAGTGGCTGGACGCGGACTGCTCGGACGCCACGCGCGCCGCGCTGCTCACCACGCTGGCCCATATCCACACAGTCACCGCATGGTGCTGCCATGACGTCGGCGCGGTGGCCCGGTCGCACTGGCACTTCGCGCGAGCGCTGGAGCTGGCCACCGAAGCCCACGACGCCTACCAGGCGGCATACGCGATGCGCCACGCCGCGATGATGCTCGTCGACCGTGACCAGCCCAACAACGGACTGAAGATCGTGCAGTTCAGCCTGGTCAAACTGGGCGACTTAGACCACAGCGACCCCCGGGCCGCGGTGCAGCGTGGGGAGTGCAGCGTCATTGCTGCACTCGCGCTGGCAAAACTAGGCGAGGGCCGGCGGGCACACGACGCACTCAAGGCAGCCGGAGACGGATGGTCACCACCTACCCCACACGCGCAGGGATGTATGGACCTGGACGGCGCACATGCCAACCTGCTACTAGGGCGCACCGATGCCGCAGAGGCGATGGCGGCCGCAGCGTCCAGGACGCTCACCACCGCTGGCAAGCGGCGCGAGGGTGTGCTGGCGGACATGGCGTTGGCCCGGATCCACGTGCAGGCCGGTGAGTCGCGAGGGCTCGAACTGGCCCGAGAGGCGATCCGCTCAGTCAGTCAGATCGGCTCAGCCGTGGCCCGGCAGTGCTGGCTGCCTCCGCTGGTCACCGCGTTGGCCGCGCGACCGGAACCCGCCGCGCGGGACCTGGCCCGACTGGCTCGGCACATCGCGGCGTGAGGCGGGAGCTGGCCGCGGTCGCCGATCAGTTGCTTGATCACGGTTGCGAAGCGCGCTTCCCAGCTACCCAGGCGGGCAGGTGGGGCCACCCGATCGCCGCGTTTCGGAGCCATGGTCAGTCTCTGGTCGGATCAGCCACTGGGCCGAAGTCATCGTTGAGGGGGTCGGAGAGCTGTCGGACCAGCTCGGGATCCCCGTGGATGGCGGCAGTGGTCTTCCACTCACGGACCGTCCCGGAACGAGAGATCGTGACCCCGAGAGATGTCAGGAAATAGCGTGTTGCGATAGGCTAGATCCGCAACACAGTCACCAGGAACACGAGACCGAGGTTCGAGTGATCTTTGACGGCATCGAGTGGGACGAGAACAACCTCGACCACGCTTGCCGCCGCGTCACCGCAGCCGAGATCGAACAAGTGATCGCTAACGCCACCATGTACCGCCGCCACCAACGCCACCCAGACCGCGTTTTGTTCACCGACCGCACCAACGGCGGTAAGTACGTGACCGTCGTCGCCCGCTACCACATCGCCAGCCACCTCATCCGACCGATCACCGCATGGGAGGAGCCATGACCGAGCCCGGCCCCAACGCTACCGACGCCGAACTAGCCGACTACTACGACCAGCACCACGACCTGACGGACTGGAGCGAGCCACAACCCGCAGACAAACCCGAGCGACTGGATGTGACCATCTCAGTACGGTTCACCCCTGCCGAAATCGCCACCATCCGAACCCGCGCCGCAGCCGTCGGCCACAAACCCACCACCTATATCCGTCACTGCGCCCTGGCCAACGAACAACCCCCGATCGACCGCGGACAACTCTCACGCACCGTAGCGGCACTGACTCGCAACCTCGAAGACCTCCGACGCGCAGCCGGCTAACGACGTAACGCCGATCGTGCAGTGTCAACGTTGGCCGACCTTGCCCGCACCCCGTAGGCCGCGCTCGGCCGGTAAGCCCAGCTGCGGTCGGGCGGCTGCTGCGGCGCGGGTTGCCGGTCACCCCGGCCGTCACGGACGCGGTCCTGCTCGATCTGCGTGGGGTCGTCGTCAGGGCGGTCGACCCCACTGACAAGGGGTCCCCGTAGTAACCAGGAAATTTCGGGCGGGTATGGCTGGGTAGGCTTCTGAGCTGGTGATCTTGGTGCGCGGCTGGGAGGCAATGGGTGGCGGCGCAGGTGTTCGCGGATGCGGAGTTGGAGCGTCTGCGGGGCTTCCCGGAGATCGGTCGGGACGAGCTGTTCCGGTTCTTCACTATCCTCGCGTGGACCGCGGAGTGGTACGTGCGGGAGGACACGCTGCGCGCGGCGGGCCGCCAGGTCGACGACGAGGTCCTCGCGCACATCTCCCCGGCGCACAGCGAGAACATCAACTTCTTCGGCGCCATCGAGGTCGACATCGACGCCGAACTCGCCCAGCTCGGCCCGACCGGCTACCGACCGCTGCGCGTGCGCGACACGCTCTTCTGAGCCGCCGCGGCGTCCAGTTCGCGTGCGCGGTCGGCGAGTTGGAGGTCGAGGGTGGCCAGCACGGCGCGAGCGGCGCCCAGCGTGCGGTACTCGCCGGTGGGGTCGGTGTCCCAGCCGCATTCTCGGGCCTGGTCGATCAGGCCGGTGAGCTCGCTGAGTACCTGGTCGAGTTCGGTGCGGCTGATCCCTCCGGTGATCATCGAGCCCTCGGCCGGGGCCCCGGACCAGACGAGGGCGCGGGTCTGGCGGGGTGTGCGGACCTCGACGGCGTGCGGTTCGGCGCCGTTGACCCGGAGGTGGCGGCCGTAGGACCGCGGATCGGTTCCGGCTCGGTCGGGAAGGTGCGGGGGCTGGTGCGGCCCGGAGTGGTCGACGGCGTGGCGGTAGTCCCACACGGTGACGCGGAACCACAGCTCCTCCCAGTCGTAGGTGGTGTCGCCGCGCAGGGCGGCGAAGCGGCGGATCAGCACCCGCCGGGCCAGGTCCTCGGCGCCGCTCGCCTGCTCGATCCCACCGGCGTTCTCGTCGCCGTGTACCGGGTGGGACTCATGCCACCAGGTCGCGCCGTCGTCGCTGGTCTCGATCAGCCAGGGGTACTCGTCCTGTGAGGCCGTCTGGCCGTCACTGTCGATCACCCAGCCATTCTCGCCCCGCGCCCGCCGGTGTCGGGCCGACTCGCCCCGGCGTTCCCACCAACGAGTGACTGGGTGCGGGGCCCAAGGGTGAACCGGTGCTCGCGCCCAGGTCGGCGCACAGATCCGGCGCCGTTCCGGCTTCTGAGTTGAACTGTTCAGATGTACCCTGTGTGCAGGGAGGCGTGATGATCAGTCCGTTTGTGCGTCGGCAGCGGTTGGCTGTGGAGCTGCGGGTGTTGCGGGAGGCCGCGGGGCTGACGCACGCCGATCTGGCCAAGCGGATCGGGCAGAACCGGATGAAGACCACCCGGCTGGAGAACGGGCATAACGTTCGCGACAGCCAGGCCACGGTGATGCGCATCCTCGACGAGCTCGGGGTGGACGGGCAGCGGTGGACGGAGATCATGGCCGTGGCCCGCGACGGCGCCGAGCGCGGGTGGTGGGCGTCGTTCGGGCAGGCGATGGGCGCACGGCAGGCCCTCTACGCCGATCTGGAGGCGGGCGCGTGCGCGATCGCGGAGTTCCAGCCGTTCATCCCGGGCTTGATGCAGATCCCGGAGTTCGCCCATCAGCGGCAGGTGGCCGAGGCCGAGATCGGGCCGGTCACCTTCTCCTCGGAGCGCGCGGTGGAGGCCCGGCAGACACGCCAGCGGATGCTGCGCCGACCGGACGGGCCCACTTATGAGGTGGTGCTCGACGAGATCGCCGTGCGCAGGCTGTCGGCCCCGTCGGCGGTGATGGCCGCGCAGGTGGCGCACCTGGCGGCGTGCGCCCGCGAGCTGAAGATCACCGTGCGGGTGCTGCCGGTGGCCGCGGCCGTCGACGGGTACGTGACGCCGCGGTCGCCGTTCTCGCTTTACACCTACCCCGACCCTCACGATCCGCGGGTGATCGCGGTGGACACGGTGACCACCGACGTGGTGCTCACCTCGTTGACCGAGGACCCGCAGGTCACCCGCTACAGCAACCTCTATGAGCGGCTGCGCCGCGCCGCCCTGGGCCCACGCGACAGCGTGAACTTCCTGGAAGGCGTGGCCGCCGAACTCACCAGCACGCAGGGAGCCTGATGATGAGCATCCAGCCGGAACTCGACCTCGCCCGGCCGTTCACCAAGTCCTCGTACTCCAACGGTGGCGACAACTGCGTGGAGGTCGCGGTGACCCGCGACCTCCACGTTGCCGTGCGGCACTCCCACCACCCCGAGCTGCCCCCGCAGGTCTACACCGAGGGCGAGTGGACCGCGTTCCTGGCCGGAGCCAAGGACGGCGAGTTCGACCTGTCATGATCGACCGTGACCACCACCCCGCAGACCCGCTCGAGTGAAAGGCAGCCCATGGAGTTCCGTGCGATCGAGCGCGCCGCGGGCGCGTTCCAGCAGCCGGTGACCGCCGTCGAGGTGCAGGCGCTGTGCCGTCGCGCGTTCGGGCCGGCAGTGCGGGTCGTGTCGGCCGTCGAGCTGGGCAACGGCATGTACAACAGCACCTTCCGCGTCGAGCTGGCCGGACAGGATCCTGTGGTCCTGCGGGTGGCGCCGGAACCGGGCCGCCAGTTCTCCTCGGAGCGGGAGCTGATACGCAACGAATACGGCAGCGTGCCCTACCTCGCGCCGATCGCGGCGCTGATGCCCCGCGTCCTGGCCGCGGACTTCACCCACGACCTGATCGGGCGGGACTACCTGTTCCAGACGCTGCTCCCCGGGGTTCCCGCGCCCGAGCGGATCGGCGACTATCCCCGCTCGGCGTGGCCGGGGTTCTTCGCCCAGATGGGCGCGATCGCCCGGGACGTGCACTCGGTCCGTGGCCCGCACTTCGGGCCCGTGGCCGGGTCGACGTGCCTGACGTGGAGCGAGGCCGTGGTCGACAGCCTGATCACCATCGCCGACGACCTGGACTCGGCCGGCCTGGACTCGGCTGATGTCCGCGAGGTCTGCAAGGCCGTGACCCAGCGGCATCTCGCCGTGCTCGACAAGATCACCGAGCCGCGCATGCTCTCCGGCGACCTGTGGACGGTCAACGTCATGCTCGCCGACGGCGCGGCGGAGCCGACGATCACCGGGGTGCTCGACTTCGACCGCACCTGGTGGGGCGACCCCGCCGCCGACTGGACCATCCGCATGGCGGCCGCCAAACCCGGCACCGAACGCGACGCGTTCTGGGACACCTACGGGCCCCGCGACACCTCACCCGCCGCGCTGCTGCGCTCACGGATCTACGAGGCCCGCCACCTCGGCGCCCTGCGCCTGGAACGCCACCGGCTGGGCAACGCCGAAGGCGTGTCCGACTCCTACGGCGAAGTGGCCGCCGTACTCGCCGACCTGACCTGACAATCCGGTGCACCGACGTCAGCGCGGCGGGGACGATGAGGCGTCGATCTGGGCTGCCCGCAGCTCGGTGACGAACGGGTCTTGTAGTCCGATGACGGCGCGTAAGTCGATGTCGTGCGGCAGCGCGGGCGGGTGGCCGAGCAGGCAGGCGCCCGCCGCGACGAGGAAGACCCGGTTGACCGCGTCGCTGCCCCGCTTACGTTGGGGCGCCTGGTAGAGCAAGTACGTAGCGCCCACCCAGACGTCCAGGGCGGCGGCGTGGCCGCGGTGGTCGGCGAGCAGCGCCATGGCCCCGTGGAAACTCAACTGGCGGTGCGCGCGCGGCGGGCTCGCGGCGTAGAGCAGGTCGCCGTCGACGACGATGCGCGCGGTGTCGCCGCCGCGCGCGGAGATCCGGGCGACCATCTCGAGCGCGGCGGCGCGGGCGGCCGCGCCGCGCAGCAGCCGCATCCCCTCCGCCACATGGCCGTCGGGCAGCCTGACCCGGTTGGTCACGACCTCCGCGCCTGGTGATCGGGCCAACCTCGCGGCGGCCAGGTTCCCGAAGTGCCGCATGGTCTCGCTGGCTGGGGTGGCGGCGCCCCCGACGTAGGTTCGTGTGGTCGGGTCCCAGGTGGCGCCGTCGCGGAACCGCTCCGATTCCCCGATCCGGAACAGGTTCGGGTCCTCGTCGGTGATCGCGGTACCGAACCGGTGTGCGTGCGCCGCGCCGTAGCGGCCGTCCGGGTGCGGGCGCGACACCGCCAACCGGTAACGCCAGTCCTGCGCCATCCCGAACGCGGCGGCGAACACCTCCGCCCGCCCGGCGACTCCACGGGCCGATCGCAGGCCCGCGGTGAGCACGCGGTACACCGTCGTCGCCGCGCGGGCCTGCGCATCGGCGAACTCGCGCACCGTCGCCTGCGCGGCCGGGTCGTTGGTGCGCAGGATCAGTGCGGGAGTGGGGAAGTGCTCGGCCGTGATCGGCTCGCGTGGGTGGCGGGTCATCGGTGCTGGGTGTGGTTGCTCGCCTGTCCGGCGGGCTCGATCTCGACGCGGACCTGGGCCAGCAGGTGGTCGGCGTGGCGGTCGACGCGGTGCTGGTCGGGGCCGACGACGACGAAACTGCCCAGGCGGGCGGTGTTGTCTCCCGCCCCGGTCACGGGGTCTCCCGGCTGCGCGCGGACCCGGATGATCGGAACCTGCGGATCGTGGTGTGGCAGCCCGGTCACCGCCTTCAGTGTGCCGGTGCGCGGGCTGGTCAGGAACCGCACCGTCGCGTAGTCGTCGCGGGTGCGGGCCAGGGTCGCCGGGTGGCCCAGGGCCACGTCCAGGCACGCCGCCCAGGGGTCGACGCCGAGCGCGTGCGCGATGAGGAAACCGATCTGCCCGGCGCCGAGCCGGGCGCCGATCTCGATCACCGCGCACCGGCCGCCTGGGGTGATGATCAGCTCGGTGTGGGAGGCGCCGTTGCGGATGCCGACGGCGGCGATGGCCCGATCCACCTCCCGGTACACGGTGGCCTCGATGTCGGCGGGCAGGGCGGCGGGCAGCCCGTGGCTGAGTTCGGCGCGGCGCGCGCCCGCGGTGACGGTCTTGCGGGTCAGGCACAGGTGCGTGCTCACGCCGCCTTGGGTGATCGACTCGACGCTGTACTCGGCGCCGTCGACGGACTCCTGGACCAGGACGCGCGGGTCGCGCGGCATCCCGTACATGCCGCGCCGTTCGGTGGCGGTGCGGAACGCGGTGAGCGCCTCGTCGGCGCTGTTGACGAGGGTGACCCCGGCCGACCCGGCTCCGTCGGCGGGCTTGATCACCCGCGGGAACACCATCCCTTCCGCGCACCGGGTGAGCAGTTCGTCCTCGTGGTCGACGACAACGGTTGCCGGCGCGGTGACCCGGTGGCGGGCGAACCGGTCGGCCATGTCGGCCTTGTTCCGGGCGGCGGCGGCCAGGGCCGGGTCGTTGCCGGGCAGGCCCAGCTCGGCGCACACCTGCGCGAGCAGCGGGGTGAGGTATTCGTTGGTGCTCAGCACCGCGTCGGCGCTGACGCGGCGGGCGTAGCCGATGATCTCGTCGCGGGCGTGTTCGAGCCGGGAGAAGTCGGTCAGCAGACACCCGGAGAGCAGGGCGAGCAGGTCCGGGCTGTAGCCGGGGTGCTGCTCAGGTGTGGTGGCCGCGTGGACCCGGTAGCCGGCGGCGGCCGCGGTCGCGGCGATCGCGCCGGACTCGGGGCCACCGGCCTCGAGCAGCAGGACGGTGGTCACGTCAGGTAGTCCTCACAGCCGCCGTCGCGAACGGTGTCGAGGGTGAAGCAGTGGAACCCGCCGCCGAACAGCCGCCGGTGCCGGTGCCGCACGGGCACGACGGTGAACCCGGCGGCGTCGAGCGTCTTGAGCAGCCCGGTGCAGTCCTCGTTGACCAGCACGGTGTCGGTGTTGACCGACAAGACGTTCAAATCGATGTAGGGGCTGGTCAGGACCAGGTCGTCCTCGTCGTAGGCGGGGAACGCGCCCAACTCGGGCTCCGGCGGCACGATGAACTTCCATGACCGCAACGTGGGCGGCAGCAGGTCGCGGATGCCGTCGTGGCGGGCGAGGAACACCCCGGGCCGCAACGCCAGGAGCATGCTGTCGATGTGGTTGTCGGCCATCCGGTGCACCCGGTGGATCCGGTAGCTGCCCCGCAGGTGGCGTTCCAGCCAGCCCACCGCCATCGCGTGGTTGGCGTGGGCGATGTTGACAACCAGATCCCGGCCCAGCCGCAGGACCTGGGCGCCGTCGAGCATCATCTCGAACCCGACGTCGTACGGGCTCGGCAGTGGGTCGGCGATCGGTTCGGTCGGTCCGCCCAGGGTGGTGGCCTCGTCGCGGGCATAGGACAGGTCGAACGACAGGTCGGTCAGCAGCGGCCGCGGCATCGTCGTCCACCGCGCCCCGGCCTCGTAGTAGCGGGCGAAGATCGGGGCCAGCAGCCGGGTTTCCAGGTAGCGGGAGCGGATCGCCGGCGGCGTCTCGATGATCTCCTCGCCCAGGATCAGGGTGTTGTCGCGGATGTTGAGCGCCGGGGTGGGCGCGGCCTGCCACCCGAGCCCGGCGATCGGGGCGGCGTCGGGCGGTAGCGGCAGCGGCCGGTGCACGGTGACACCAAGCCCGGCGAGCACGACGGCCAGGTCCTCGACGTCTTCGTGGAGTTCGGTGGTGTAGCGGGATTTGATCGCCCAGCTTCGGGTGTCGCGGTCGCCGTCGGCGGCGGCCAGGCGCGGGTAGGCCCAGTCGGAGCGGAATCCGCGCAGGTTGTCGTGGTGGAACAGCTCGAAGGTGACGTCGCGGTCGTGGGACAGGTAGTTGGCGGCGGAGCCGACGATGATCTCGCGCAGCGGGGTGAAGTCGTCGTGGCTGTTCAACTGCATCACGGCATTCCTCATCTGTCGGGGTGACCGGGCGGCCACCCGGGTCAACGGGCGGCCGCCGTGGCCGGCAGGTGCTGCTCCTGGACGTCGCGGCCCTGGCGCGTGCGCAACCGCACGCCGTCGGCGGCGAACGCGACGGTGCGCTGCTCGCCCCATCCGGCGAAGCGGTACTCGCCCGCGCCGACGGGCGCGAGCGCGAGGACCCGGTCGGCGGCGGTGAGGGTCACCTGCCCGTCGACGTCGGCGACCTGCGCAGGCTGGAGAGGACCGCCGAAGGGCTGATCGTGGTCGAAGTCGGTGAACCCGGCCGGCAGCGCCGTCGTGCACGGGAGCGCGACCGGGAACGGGGTCGCCGGCGGTGTGGCCCGGTTGAACAACACGTCGCCCGCGTCCAGCGCGGTCTGCCAGTCCGGCGGGAACAGCTCGGCCAGCTCGCGGGTGAGCAGGGCGTCGATGACCGTGTGCACCCTGGTGACCGGGCCGGTGTTGCGCACCATGTGCTCGCGGGAGAAGTCCCCGTACCAGAACTCGCCCGCCGCCCAGCAGTGCCGCACGCCGTCGAGAACCAGGACCGCGTCGGGGTGGGTGACCAGCGGGATGTGCAGCCGCATCAGGCCGCGCCGCAACGCGTACTTCGGATCCCGGTGCGGCTGGCACTGCGAGCCCGGGCCCAGCGCCATCAGGCGCACCGCGTTGAGCGGCGCCGGGATCGCGGCGAGGATCCCGGCCAGGTACGGCAGCCGCTGCATCCATTCGGTGGGGGCGAAGTCGACCGGGCCGGGCCCGCCGGGGTCGGTGCGGCGCGGATCTCCGCCGGGGCTGCGCAGCGGCAGGACCCGCCAGTCGATGGCGGTGGCCGCGCCGACCCTGCCGCCGGGTGCGTGGATGCGCTGCGGCTCCCAGTGGTGCCCGGTGACCGCGGCCAGTTCGCGGGCCAACCGGGCCGGGTCGAACGTTGGGGTGAGGCGGGTTGCCTCGGACAGCGGCGGACGCCGTGGCGTGTTCATCGGGACCCCGTTCCGGTGTGCCGGGGCGTGCTGGAGGTCGGCACGCCGATGTGGTCGCTGGCGCTGATCGCGTCGGCGGGGACGGTGGCGAAGCGGGCGTCGAGCCGGTCGAACACTGCCTGGCGGTCGGTGTCGGTGGCGTAGGCGATGCAGAACACGAACTGGGCGCGGTTCACCTCAAGGGGGATCACCGGCATCGACACGATCACCCCGGTGCGGGTGGCCGGGTCGTAGGCGCAGCCGGACTCGTCGACGGCGGCGAGGAAGGCGTCGAAGTCGGGGACGGCCCAGGTGGGCGGGACGTGGTACTCCACCACCGACCGTGCCGGGGCGGCCGCGGTGTCGACGATCTGGTGGGCGATGACCTGGTAGATGTGCAGCGACCCCGACACCTGGGCGTTGACCTCAGTGAACACCACCCGCCCGCCGGTGGTGACGATCGCGTCGGCGCTCAGATGCCCCCGGTACCCGAGCGCCCGGTACGCCTCGGCCAGCCGCGCCCCACCAGCGAGGAGCTGGGCACGGGTGTCCTTGTCCACCCCGCGCAGGGGAACGATCTGATGGCTCAGGCGCCGCCCGACGTAGAGCAGCGTCCCCATCTCCGTCGGCCGGGTGCCCTCGTCGTCGGCGTAGTGCTCGGAGTACACCGACACCGCGTCCGGCGCGAACTCCTCGACCACGACGGGGAACCGGTTCTGCGCCGAGGCCCAGTCCCACCGCTGCCGCCAGTAGGCCTCGATCGGTTTCCGGCCACCGCCGTCGAGCTGGTGCAGGTGGCGGGCGCCGACGTGATCAGAGGCCAGCGACGCGTCGCCCATCAGGAGCTGGTTTCCCACGCCCGCCCCGTTGTGGGCCTGCTTGACCATCACCGCGCCCGCCCCGTCGAGCAGGGCCTCGGTGGCGGCGACCGCCTCGCGTTCGCTGCGGCACACCGCGCCAGCCGGGATCGGCACCCCAGCCCCGGCCGCCAGCGCCCGGAAGGCCGCCTTGTTGTTCCCCAGTTCCCCGCCGCCCTGGGCGAAGAACCCCGCCCCGGCGAACCTGTCCTCGATACCGAGGGCGGCGGCGAAGCGGGACACGTGCGCCGAGGGCCACAGCGCGAACACCTCCTCCACCTGGTCCACGCCGGCATCGCCGAGCGCGCCACGCACCTCGGCGACGAACTCCGCGGCGGTCAGGCTTTCCGGGTCGAGCAGCCGACCACCGTGAGCACCGGCCGCGGGGACCAGGATCCGCAGGGCCGCCGGGTCCACCCCGGTCAGCGAGGTCGCGTAGGCGAGAAACCGCGCGTCGGGCATGTCGGAGAGCACGATCAGGTCGCCGTCGCGGGCGAACCAGATGACGCGCTGCGTCCAGGCCCGAAGATCACCCCGGTCCCGGATGGCCGGGTCGATGTGGTTGCCGATGAGGATCCTCACGGTGCACTCCCAGGTCGCGGCAGAAGTGTTCAGGGACGGAAAGTGGCCGGCAGCAGGTCGAAGGCGCGCATGGTCGCGGTGCGGCGCCGTCGCGGCTGCCCGGCGGCGCGCAGCGGCGCCGGGTGCGCGAGCATGCTGGACACCAACGCGCGCAGCGCGGTCTGGGCGGGCGCGGTGCCGATGCACGAGTGGGTGCCCCACCCGTATCCGAGGTGCCGGTTGGGTGAGCGGTCCAGCAGCAGCCGCTGCGGCTGCGGGAACTGGGCGGGGTCGTGGTTGGCGGCGGCGAACAGGATCAGCACCGTCTCGCCCGCGTTCACCGTGACGCCGCCGATCTCGGCGGGCACGGTCGCGATCCGGCTCGTGCCCTGCACCGGCCCGTCGAAGCGGACCAGCTCGTCGACTCCGGTGCGCAGCATGTCCGGGTCGCGCATCCGGTCCAGGGCGTCCGGGTGCGCCAGCAGGGTGTGCACGGCGTTGCCGACCGCGGCGACCATGGTGCTGTAGCCGCCCTGGAACATCACCCGGGCGGTGTTGCGCACGTACAGGCCGAGATGGAAGTCGGTCATCGAGTCGGCGTGCTCCCGGACGTGAGAGAGCAGGCCCGGTCGCCCGGACGTGGCGAACCACGACTCGACCAGCGCGCTGAGTTCCTGGCGGGCTACCCGGCCAGGTTCGACGGTGGCCGGATCCAGGCCCGCGTCCATGCTCCGCATGATCGCGTCGGACACCGCGGCGAAGGAGGCGACGTCGGGCTCGTCGACGCCGAGCAGGTCCGAGATCACCGCCACCGACAGCGGAGCCGCGATCTCGGCCATCACGTCGAACTCCGCACGGTCGGCGAGCCGATCGAACAGCACGGCCAACAGCTCCTCGGCGCGACGCTCGATCGCGTCGAGATCCTGAGCCCGCAACGCATTCATGAACAGACTGCGCACCGGAGCCTGCCGCGGAGGATCCAGCGACTGCACACTCAGACTCGGCTCCGGCACCACCGCGCCCGTCCGGCGCCGATCACGAGCGAACCGCTCGTGATCACGCAACACGGCCACACAGTCGGCATAGCGCGTCAGCGCCCAGGACCGCATGCCCTCGTGCCAGAACACCGGAGTGCTTTCCCGGGCAGCGGCGAGAACCGGATAAGGGTTCGCCAACGTCTCAGGGTCCAACGGATCATAGGCGGACAGGGCCGACATCAACGCTCCTCGCGGACGAGATCCTCGGGGCTGTGTGGGATGACGCCGGGCCCGATGCACACCCGCGGACCGAGCCCGGCGTCCCCAGCGATCGCGATCAGTGGTCGTAGAACATGGCCGCCCCCTCTCCCCACAAGCCCGACGAACCGCACACACCGAACTGAACTGTGCAGTTTCTCGAACAGTCCCCAGTGTTGCCCCGTTCACCAAGCCGCCGCAAGACGTTATCGGCACCCACCGACAGCGCCACCCGATCGGGCTAGCCTGATCCACAATGAGCATGGGCGACCAGCGCGGACCTGCTGCCGCCGGTGACGCGACTCGTGCACGTTATCCGGTAGGTCGACCAGAACGGGGATGCGGCGATGGCGGCGACCGTGACCAACATGGAGACCCGGCGGCGGCGCGGCACCGGCGCGGCCGCTGGCGGGCCAACCATCCGAGCGTCGATCGACGCCTTCCTCGACAGCCCGAACATCAAGGGCAACCCGAACACACTGCGCGCCTACACCGGCGTGCTCGACCGGCTCGCCGAGCGACTCGACGCCGACCGCGCCCTGGCCGACGTCGCCGACAGCGAGATCGGCGACGCGCTCACCGGCTTGTGGGACGAGGCGAAGCCCTCGACCTGGAACCGCAACCGCGCCGCGGTCGGCTCCTGGCTTTCCTGGTGCGCCACCAAGCAGCACTGGACCGCCCCCGCCCTGCCCGCGGCCGCCGAGCGGCGGCGGGAGAACCTTCCTAAGGCTTGACGAGGCAGCACCCTGGAAGGCCACACGAGCGGTGTGTGGGGGGTGGCCTTCCCAGGTGGGATTCCGTAGCTTCCGTACATTGCGCAGACCTTATCTGCGACCTGATCCGGCAGAGCGTAGAGAGTAAACTCAGCATCCCGACTATCTGGACTGGCGCGCCGAACGGCGGGACGAGGAGGAGGTTGCGGCCGATTCGGTCGGCCTCCTGGACAGTGAGCCATGGCCAGCGTTCCCCTTCACAGGGTCCAGAACCGATGACCGCACGATAGGCGGCGCCCTGTTTCCACGAGATAAACCTCAGTTCGCGTACTTCGTCGGCAGGCGCGAGGACGGCAAGCCGAGGGTGTCGGGTTGGCGTCGATCGATCGCACGGCCTACCCCGCGGTTCACGTCACTCACGAGTTGTGGGTCAGTGGGTAAGGGCCATCGAACCCCGCCCAGAGCTGGTTCTTGCTATCGACCCACCAGGACATGGTTGTTTCGCCTCGAAGGTAGGCGACGGCCACGTTGGTGAATTGGACCTTGCCACCACCGAGGTGGATGGTGCCCTGCAAGTCGGGGTCGGAGTAACCGGCGAGCTGCTCGGCTCCTTCCACGGTGACCATGGCGGTGTAGGTCGTGGCTACACCGGACTCCCGTTCCCGTGCGGCCAGGATGTCCCCGTAGCGGGCGTCCTCGAGGACACTCTTCAACGCCTCGTTGAGATCCCTGCCCCCGGCGTCCAGCGGGGGAAGAGCGAGACCGCGACCGGGGACGATCCAGCGTGCTCGCCACCAGCCTGGCTGGATGCCCGACTCCTGGTCGACCCAGCCCACCGTGATCCCTTGAGAACTGCCGTCGGGCAGGCACACCAGCACGCGCGTGCCCTGGTCAGACCGGAGGAACAGCCCTCGATCACCCAGATAATTCTTGATGTACGAACTTATCCCGTCCAGGTTCAAGCCGCCGCTCCCTTGTCATGCAGACTGACCACTGTGATCACCCAACGTAGCGCAATCGGGCCCTTGGGGAACCTCGGCCTTCACCGGCCGGAGACGCCTCGATCGGGCAGGTGGCCAGCCACCGCAACCGGGTCATGCGGACTTCCAGGTCAGTGACCAGCAGCCCGTCAGGGTGAAGAGCCTACCCAGCCATATCCGCCCGATTTTCGGCGAGTACTACGGGGCCCCGTACCTGCGCTGTAAAGCCCAGGTCGTACGCCTATTGCCGCACCGCGCTGCCAGCCCTGCCGAGGAGAAAGCAGTACTACACCGCAGCCCTCGCGCACCAGGCCCGGACCGGGCTGCGGGCGCCGCTGTGCGTTGAAGGCGAGGTTGGTCGACCCGGTGGCGCTCCGCCGGCGTGAGCGGGCGCCTCAGCTCGTCAGTCAGCAGCGCGACCGCCAACGTCTGCCATCGACGGGGCGGGGTTTGAGGCGCGGGCGGGGTCTGGCGCTACCACGGTTCGATGTAGCCGGTGACACCGAATTGTGGCAAGTGTTTGCCCGTTGGCCTGACGGGCCGGGTCGTCGATCACGAAGATCAGGTGGCTTTCTTCAGTCGATCCCCGATTCCACGTCGGAACGCAGCCGCTGTGGCGTATCGATGTCCGCTTTCGGTCACCTACCCTCGCTCTCGAACTGGTCGAGTGCTGCGCCGATCCGGCGCGCGGCTTCGGCTGCGTGGATCAGGGCAGGGGGCAGGCCGGCCTCGTCAAGGAATCGGCGCAGCAACGCCTCGCCGTCACCGAGCGGTGCTCCGTAGCGGTGGGCGTAGGGCCGCAGTGCGGCGATCAGCGCCTCGACGTCGACGTGACGAGTGATCAGCGCATCCCGCACGACACCGGCGAGGTGGCCCCCGTCGAGTCGACGGTCCGCAAGATCACCGACAGTGCGCACAGCAGTGGTAACCGGCAGGCCGTCGAGGACCGTCCACTCGTGCGAGGTGAGCTGACCGCGATGGAACCTGACGTCGGGTCGGCGGGTCTGGCGTCGCCCCGCGACGATGAACTCATGCCGGTCAGCCTCGATGTCATCGAACTGAAACAGCTGCGCCGCGGAGCGGTGCGAGACAACCTCGGGAGTGTCATCACGCAGCCGCTCGGCCACCGTACGGCCGGGACTGAGAGCCAGCCAGGCGCAACGCAGATCATCGCGCGAGTCAGGCGGCGTTCCGCAGAGGCGGTACACACCGTGGGTGAGGCGCTCGAGTACCCCCTGCCCGGCAAGCCGGGCGACCACCTGAGCGCTCCGCCCAACGGCGCGCGCCTGAGCAGTGGTGACCAAACCCCACTGACCGGCGGCGATATCCGCAAGATCGAGCAAAGCCATCATTCTTCCCATCAACTACTGCGATAGTAGCTTATATGGTGATTTTCGCAGCAGTAGCCACGAGTTTATCAGCCTGGCAGACGCGCTTCTCCCGAGCTCTTGTCTCGCGACCTACATCCTCGAGGAGGCCCCCGTGACCGACGAGGTGATCATGTCTCCGGTGCACCCCGGCGAGGTGCTCCAGCAGGAATACCTCGATCCCCTGGGCCTGACCCAGCACCGGGTCGCAGCGCCAACGCCAACGCCGACCACGGAGAACGCGGCGCAACCCCGTACAGCCACTTGTAGGGCGTCTTGACATGCATCCGCTCAGAGATTGCCGCTGCCGGAGCATTTGTATTACATTTGGAGCGATGGAGGTTCACCCGTCTGCGCGCAAGCACGGCGTGGCCGACGGGGACGCCGTCCACGCTGCGGTTCGGTTCCTGGTCGCCTACCCGCAGACCGACGAGGACCAGGAAGGTCCCCGACGCGAGCTGCGGCTGGGTCCTGATCGAGCGGGCAACCTGCTGGAGATCGTGGTGTTGCTGCTTGACGACGGGGAGGAACTCGTTATCCACGCCATGCGCATGAGACCGAAGTACCGGGGTCTCCTGTCGTGATCATAGGTGAGCTGTTATGAGCACAGAAGATCGTGAAGTTCGGACCTCAGGCGGGGTTCCAGTGACGGACGAGTTGATTGAGCGTCTGGCCGAAGAGGCCGAAGCCGGCTACGACGTAGCCGCGCTTCGCCGCCGCGGCGGGCGGCGACCGCTGGGCTCGGGGCCGGCCGAGGTTGTTCCAGTACGTCTGGATCCCGAGCTGCGGGCTGCTCTCGCGGCTCGGGCCGGCGCTGAGGACACCAGCGCCAGCGAGGTCATTCGCCAGGCCCTGCGCGCCTGGCTCCACGTCGCATGAGGCACGCCTCAGGCCGTGACAGAATTATTGAATCTACTGACAGGAGAACTGAAGCCCATCAACGGCGCCAAGATATCCGGACTCACCAAGTACAACGAAGTACAGTGGGACAAACCACCTAATCAGTCCTTCTTCTACATGGACCGACCCGTCCCTGACGAGTATCTTCCCGGTGAGGACGAATGCAACAAGACCAAGCATGAGGACTGGTCGGACACCTTCGGAGCAGACGGCCTGAATGCGTACGCAGTCGTCGCCTGCATCAAGACTCACGAAGCCGATCTTGGTTACCTAAACACCCTACAAGGCCACCCCCATTGTGCCGTTTCGCTCCTGGCGAGCTCGATCCCAACGATCCCACGATCCACCAGCTGCCACCTGACACCCCACTGGCCCCGCTGAGCAGCTTCCGCGCCCGCCGGCGCAGGGCTCGCGTTATCGCTTGAGGAGTCCGGCGGCGTGTTCGGTGAGCTGGCGGACGGCGGGACGGCGCCGGTAGGGAGCGAAGTCGCCGATGAGCCGGGTCAGGTAGCCGACGATACGGACGGAGTCGACCTGCCCGGTCAGAGTCTGCACAGCCTGGGAGGCCAGCGAGACAGCATGATCGACCTCAGGGTGATCCTGACGCAGATAGGTGTGAGCCAACATGATGTTGGTTTGGGCGCCCGCACGGCAGTAACTAGCATCCCGCAGACGCAGTGCGGTGCGCAGATGCTGGCGAGCCCGGGGCCAGTCTTCCATTCGGAAGTAACAGAAGCCGGACATGAAATGGGCATGGGCCTCGTCGAGCCAGTAACACCAGCCCGGCTCACCGGCGGATGAGGGACCGTCACCGAGCCGCCCGAACGCAGTGTCCAGGGAGCGGCGGCAGAGCGTGGGCGCACGATCATAGGCGTACGCCTCGGCTGCGCGTAGATCACAGATTGCGGCGACCCGAGGCGTCGCACCGGGATAACCGGCGTGGGCGGTCTCGGCCAGCGTGACCGACTCGCGGATCTGCCCGAGGTCGCGGGCCTGCTCGGACATGAAGCCGAGGATGTTGGCGCCCAGTGCCCGGTCTCCGGCGGCGTGCGCGGCGTGCAGCCCGGCGACCCAGTACCGCTGGGCCTGGGGATGGTAGCCGCCGTCGAAGGAGAGCCACCCCGCCAGCCGCATCAACTCCCCCGCCGTGGCGTGCAACCGCCGCCCCACGGTCTCGGTGTAGCGGCGTTGATCGAGCAGATCCAGCACATACCGCAAATGCCCCCGGACCAGATCCAGCAGCGACCCACTACCGACCTCGTCATCCACCCGCCGCAACTGGTCAACAGCACCGTCCAGGCGGTCGACCACCCCCATCGGCAACAGCACACCGGAGGACCGGACCAGAGCGGCATCAGCCTCCGCGCGGGCCAGCAGCCACTCATGGGCGGGCATACACGCCGCACCACCCAGCAGGGTGAGCAGAATCCGGCGGTCCATCCCCCCAGCATCAGCGACCACCCGCAGCGCCCGCAAGCTCCCCACCGCGGTCCAGGGCAGCACCAAACCACTGAGCGCCGACACCGCCTCGATCTCAACACCGCGCCACCCCAGCTCAGCGGCGGTGATCGGACGCCCCAGCTCGTCGGTCAGCAGCGCCAGCGCCAACGCCGACCACGGAGAACGCGGCGCAACCCCGTGCAGCCACTTGTAGGGCGTCTTGACGTGCATCCGCTCGGCCCGCCCGTGCAGCGCGGCGAAGTCGTTCAGCCGCCGAGCCAGAATCTCGGGCTTCCAGCCCAGCTCAGTCAACACAACGGCCAAGGAGTTCATGCCGGTCACCTCTGCCATCCCCAGTGCCCCTGATCACAGTCCGAAAGTGGTAGCGCACCGTATCCCCGTACGGCGCAATACGGAACCACAACGCGACGATCAACGACCACAGACACCGAAGTACACCATGCACACCAACCCAGACCCGCTGTCCACGAGACCGACTACGGGTACCACCGGGCAACCGGCTCGAGAAGCTGCGGGGCACAGCGTGCCGACGAGGACGACGACCCCGTGGTACCAGGTGCTCACGAATCGTCGTACGATATGTCGTATGACTACGCTCACGATCCGCACTGACCCCGAGATCGAGCGGGCGCTGGCGTCCCTGACCGACGACGGCCGGTCGCGTTCGGAGGCCGTGCGCGCGGCGATCCTCGAAGCCGAGCGCAGCCTTCGGCGGTTCCGGCTGCGGGCCGAGGCCGAGGCCCTGCGCGACGACCCGGAGGACGTGGAGGCGTCCCGGGCGCTCGCCGCAGAGATGGACGCCGTTCGTGCGTGGTGACCTGTACCACCTCAAGGCCCCTCGGGAGGCGAGGGGGCGGGAGCAGGCCGGCGCCCGCTTCGCTGTGGTCGTGCAGTCCGACGACCTGCCTCTCTCGACCTGGTTGGTGGCGCCCACATCGACGGGTCGGCGCGCGGCCTCGTTTCGGCCCGAGATCGAGATCGGCGGCGTCCGGACGCGCGTCCTGGTGGAGCAGCTCTCCGTCATCGATCCCGAGGTGCGGTTGGGGGAATTCGCCGGCCGGCTGAGCAGCGCCGAGCTGGCGGAGGTCGACACGGCGCTGCGAGCCGTGCTCGCCCTGGATTGACCCGGTGCGGTTGACCCCCAGAGTAGGGCGGCGTGTTCCCAACACCTGAGCCTCAGGCACCGAGCAGGGCGGCGGGGACCACCGCGATACCGTCGGTTCGGCGGTAGGCATGCCGCCCTGTGGTGATCACGACGGAATCCAGCAGGTGGTCCCCGAGCCGGGCACGCAACCAGCGCAGATGTTTGACATCGGCGTCACCGACCGAGGGGCTGAGCTTGACCTCGATAGCCAGTACCCGGCCGTCGTCGCGCTCCACGATGAGGTCGACCTCGTGATCGCCGTTGCGAGTGCGCAGGTGGTGCACGGTGGCTTCGGCCAGCTGGGCGTAGCTGCGGATGCTGAGCGTGACCAGCGACTCGAACAGCGCCCCGAACAAGCTGCCCTCGAACCCCGCCACCCGGGCCGGATCCCGCCCGGCCAGCAGGGCGGCAGCATTCGTGCCCAGCAGCCGGGCGGCCAGGGCGGGGTCGGCCAAGTGGTGTTTGGGTGCCTGGGCGAGCCGCGCGAAGAGGTTACCGGTCGGCAACCATCCCGGCAGCGATTCCAGCAGCCACAGCTGGGTCAGCACGTCGCGATACCCGATCGTAGTGGTCTTCGCGGGCTTGTCGATCTCGCCCGGGGTAGCGGCGTCCAGGATGGCGTTGTAGGCAGCGGTGGTGGACGTGGCCGCAGCATAGGCACGAAGCCAGGCACGCAGCGTCGCCGGTCGCCGCACCGGGTGACCCGACTCCGGGAACTCCCGTTCGACGATGCGGCTGAGGTAACCATCCAGCTGAGCCCGACAGGCCCGCGCGGGCAGCCGCCTGATCCCGGGGAAACCGGACCGGACGATCTCCTCCGCGTACTCGGCCGGGGTGACCGCGGTGTCACCGCCGACGTCGGGAGTGACGCCGGTCAGCAGGGCACGCAGGCTCACGGTAGGTCGCTCGACGGCACGTTCGGCCAGGGACATCGGGCGCATCCGCAGCTGGACGATCCGGCCTGCCCCGGAATGGGTCGGCGCGTGCTCCGGAGTGGCGCTACCGGTCAACAGGAAGCGCCCGGCGCTCGGGTCGCGGTCGACACTGCGCCGCACCAGGTCCCACACCGGGGGGTAGCGCTGCCACTCGTCGACCAGCACCGGCGTCAGAGAGGTGTCGAGCCGGGCCGGGTCAGCTACCAGCAGTTCCACCTGGGTGACGTCGTCAAGGGCCAAGATGGTGGCGGCTCGCCGCTGAGCCGTCGCGGTCTTGCCGACTCCCTTGGGACCCTCCAGGCTGATCGCGGGCAGACCGGCAAGAAGCTCGTCGAGCTCGTCATCGACGATCCGCCCCGTATAGCCGTCCACGACTCTAAACTACCGTTAGCAGAGTTTGAACGCTACCGATAGCATAATCTGAGCGTTACCGTTAGCAGCATATAATCGATCTTCAAAATGATCCGCTGACCTCGCCGATCCCGGATCAGCCGGACCGGTCGCGCGTGTTGCGTACCCGCGGGTCCGCAGTCTGCGCCGGGTCATAGGGTGTGTAGCTCGGCTACCTGTGGCAGGTGGCGAGGCGCATGTTCGTCGTGGGTTACCCCTCGGGCGGTGCCCCTTGCGGCCGTTACGAGGACGAGTTCGACGAGGAGAATTGCCCATGAGCATGAGGCTGAAGGTGCTGGGGCTCGGCCCGTTTCTCACGAGCCTGGAGCGGCGTCTCGACGAGCTGACCGCGGAGCAGCTTCGGCAGCTGCTGCTGGAGCACGGCACCCGGCTACCCGCCGACGACCGGGTGAGCTTCCTGCACGTGTTCGACATCCCTGACACCCCGACCCGCCACCAGGACCCCGGCCTGATGGGCGACGCCGAGTCGTTCGTCACCGACATCGTCGAAGGGACCTACGTCGAGAGGTACGGCTACGACGCCGACTACGGTCAGTACCGGGAGTTCGGTAACGAGACCTGGACAATCGAGCTGGACGACCTGTTCGACCGGGCGAGCGCGGCGTTCCTCGCGGGCGACACCGGGCTGGCCCGGGGCGCTTACCGGATGCTGCTGGAGGTCATCGGCCGCGAGGACAAGGGTGGCTTTCCCGGCGCAGGCCCGCTCGAGCTGCAGATCCGCAGCAACCTCGGCGAAGCCAAGCACCGTTACCTGCGCTCGGTCTGGGAGCACGAGCCGGCCCCCACCCGGGTGGCGGCGCTGGTGGCGGCCGCCGACGCGCTCGGCCACGTCGGGGGCGACCCCACCCTGGCCGTGCTCGACGCCACCCGACGCGAGCCAGTGCCCGGCCTCGACCGTGCGCTGCCCGACCTGATCGCGGCGCTGCGCGAGATCCGCCTGGACGGCGAGCGCTTCGGCGCGCAGGCTCGTCGGCTGCTGGCTGAGGCGACTCAACGCCACTGCGGTGTCGACGGGCTGGCCGAGCTCGCCCGCACCCCTGGGCCGCAGCGGGCCGAGTCGTACCGGGACTGGGTGGACGCCTTGGCCGACGCGGGCCGGACCGAAGATGCCGAGCAGGTCGCCCGCGAGGCGCTGCGCGAGCTGGACCCGCACGGCAGCGTCCAAGGCTGGCTTGCCGACCGGCTGGCCGGGCTGGCCATCGCTCGCGACGACGGCGCTGCGCTGCTGGCGGCCCGGTGCGACGCGTGGCACGCCGACCCGATGCTGCATCGGCTGGTGGGCCTGGTCGAGGCGGCCACCGCGCTCGACCTCCGCGACGAGATACTCACCCAGGAGGCCGGTCGCGTGGCTGCCGGGCCACTGGCCCAGCGGCCCCGCCTGGCGGCGAGCCTGCTGCTGCTCGCCGGGCGGGTCGACGAAGCGTCGAGCCTCATGGCTGCGGAGGTGACCCGGAACTATCGTGAAGACCCCGGGACGCCAGTCGTGCCGTTTCTGCTGATCGGTGGCAGCGACGCGGCTGCGGACCAGCGCTGGACCGACCTGCTGCTCTTCGAGCTGCTCGAGCGGGCAGACTCGATCGACTGGCCGTTCGAATTCGACGAGGATCTCGAAGACTTCTGCGCTGCCCTGCCCGCCGGTTCGTTCCTCGCGGTCCTCGCCGACGACCTGCTGCTCTCGACGTTGCTCCTGGAGACGCTGTCCAGGCAGTCCGCCGGACCCGAGCAGCGGCGGCAGTGGCTCGACGACGCCCGCGCCTACATCGACGCCCGGGTGGATGTGGTGGTAAGAAGCCACCACAGTGGTTCCTACCAGCGGGTCGCTGAGCTCGCCGCGGCCTGCGCCGAGGCGGTCGCGCTCGCGGCCGGAGTCGCCGTGGGCCGCGCGTACCTCAACGGCCTGCACGATCGCTACTCGCGGCACAGCTCGTTCCGCACGGAGCTGCGGTCGGCCGCCGCCAAGTCCCCACTGCTGTAACTCGTTCGGGCCGAGTTCTTGGACCAGGTTGCAACGCCGGGCCACCGGGAACGTTGCCCCGGTGGCCCGGCGTGAGCGTGCTCAGAGCAATGAGATCGCAACCTGTTCGAGGTGGTCCAGCGCTTCCTGCAGGCCGCCCTCCATGCCGGAGTTGACGTGTGTGTCACGGTGCTCCTGGCAGGTGTGCTGCACGAGGACCGTGAGGGTCGTGCGTCCGTCCTTTTCGGTGAGCGTGAGGGTGTTCACCGCTTCGCCTTCGGGCATACCCTCGTAGACCTCGGTCGAGACGATGCGCTCGTTCGGGACGATCTCCCGGTACTCGCCGTGGAACGCGACCTCGAATCCGCCGTTGGCCACCATCACGTAGCGCCACGTGCCACCGACGCGCAGATCGACCTCGACACTCGTGGCCTCACCCCGGTCTCCGGTCCACCAGCGCTTGATGAGCTCGGGCGTGGTCCACGCCTTATAGACCAGGTGCTTGGGCGCGGCGAACTCCCGCGTGATCAGGATCTGGGTGTCCGTCGGGAGCGTCACCACTGCCGTGCCGCTACTCGTCATTGTCACCATCTCCGTGCTCCATTTCCTTGAGTTCTTCCAACACGACATCCAGCCGGTCGAAGCGCTGCGACCACGACTGCTCGTAGTTCCTCACCCAGTCGTGGATGGGCTTGAGCGGGTGCGCGTTGAGCCGGTACATCCGCTGCCGCCCTTCGTCACGCACCTGCACCAGCCCTACTTCCCTGAGCACCCGCAGGTGTTTGGACACCAGCGGCTGCGCCAGGCCGAGCAGCGCGACCAGGTCGTTCACGGGTCGTTCCCCGCCGGCGAGGACGTCCAGGATCTGCCGCCGCCGGGGCTCGGCCACCGCGTTGAACGCATCTGTTGTCGTCGCTGCTCGTGCCATGGGTCAATCATATACCCATATGGGAATACGTCAAGCCCTGAGGGGAACCGAGGCAGGGCCTGGCCGCGCCTGGCTTACCTCGATAGAGGGATCAAGACCACCGGCGGGCTGACCGATCAAGAAGTTAGGTCAGCTGGCCGGGCTAGTCAGGGACGCCTCAAGCGCCCGGAAACCCGGCGAACGACGGCGCGCCGCAGCGCCGCGGTCCGGGAGTCACCTGACCTGGGCGGCCGCCGGTCGAGCAAACTCCACCTGCTCCCGGCGGCCGACCGTTCCCTTCGCCGCCTGAACAGCCAACTCGTTCCCACGGAACAAACTTGACTCGATCACACCGACTTCGTCGGACCTAGCCTTCTAGATGATCTATTCCAGGGGGTCGTGAGTGGTCGTAGGTGGTCGGTGAGCGCAGGACGGGTTGGCCGGTCTGGAGGTTGTGCCAGATCGCTGCGGTGAGGGCGGGGATGCGTTGCAGGACGCGGACGGTGACGTCTTCGGGGGTGTGTGCGCCGTGTTGTTCGAGGTCGAGGTGGCCTTTGTGGGTGTCGTTGACCGATTCGATGGTCTGGCGCAGCGCGCGCGGCAGGGTGCGGCCGGGGCGGGGTTGTTCTGTCCGGTGGGCGGGGCGGATGAGGGTGGTACCGCGCTGGGCCAGCCAGTTCTCCAGGGTGGCGTCGCGGTAGCCTTTGTCCACGATCAGGATCAGGCCCTCGGGGTGCGGCAGCATGCCAGGTCGGCCAGGTCGGCCAGGTCGGCCAGGTCGGCCAGGATCTCACGTTCGTCGGTCTTGGGGTTGGCCAGGGCGAACGCGACTGGCAGGCGGTGCGCGGTGGTGATCAGGTGCAGCCGCAGTCCCCGGAGGTGCCGGGAGTGGGAGGCGCAGTACCCGTAGCCGGCCCAGCCGGCCAGCTCTGAGCGCTGGGCCGTCTCGCGGGAGCGCCCGCATTCCACCGGGGTGGAGCCGGCCAGCCGCAGCGGGTCGCGCCACAGGCCGGTCTCGCGTGCCAGGACCCGGATGAGGTGGGTGAGCTGGCTGGTCAGGGCACGGAGTCCCTTGTTGTAGCCGGGCTGGCGCGGGATGGCGGGGAACATCGCGGTCAGGGCCTTGCGGGTGAACCGGATCCAGCGGGCCTGCTCGTGGTAGCCCAGCAGGGCTTGCATGACCGCGGGGGTGATCAGCTCCGCGTCGGTGATCTTCGGGGTGATCCCGGCCTCCGGCCGCCACCGGGTGATCCCGGGTGTGGCTTTCAGTTCGTCATCGACGCGGACGTAGAGTGCGCTTCGGGAGTTCCGGGCCGTGCCCGAGCGCCGCGGCGGTCAGCGCCGCGAGGGCCGGGGCGGGGTCGACCGTTCTGCCGATCACCGATGTTCCGTGTCCAGCCGACCCGCGCCGCGGGCATCTACTTCTGCCTCAGCTGCGGGGACGGCGGCGACGCCCGGATCTTCGCGGCCACGGTCGGCCAACGCTCCTGACCAGCAACTATCCGAGCCCGCTGTGCGGGACCCCGCGGCCACGGCTACAGGGTCCCGCACGGTGCTATTCGCGTGCTCGCTGCTTCTCGTCCTGGCGGTGGTACTTGTTCGTCAGTGAGCCGTCGCTGGTCGGCACATGGCGCCGGTGCAGCTCGGGTTCATCGTCGTGGTGAAAGTACCGGTACCGCGCGTCGTGGCCCTGCGTGCGAACCCAGATCCGCCAGGCCGTCGCCAGCACGTCCTCCAGCCAGCGCCGGCCGAACGTGCGGCGGTTCTGCACCTGCGCCATCACCGGATACAGCAGATTCCCGATCTCCTCGTGCAGTGCCGCGCTGTCCGGATCCAACATCCCCAAACACGCCCCTGCCAGCGTCGACGCCTCATCGGGCAGAGACCCGCGGCTCTCGTCGGTGCGGAACGGGAAGCTGGCGTAGCGCCGGTAGCAGTCGATCACGTACTCGGGGAACGCGGGGAACCGCTCCGGCCAGTCGTCACCGCCGGGCAGGGTGTAGTAGTCCAGCAGCATGAACAAGTCGTCGAGGTGAAACGCGTCCTCGGTGACATCCGGGCTGGGCTCGTCGAAGCTCTTCACTCAGCTACCTCTCCCGTTGGCGATAGGTGATTACAGCGGGAGCGCCGCACAACGCCCCCGACGGACCGTAACGACCCGACTACCATCGTGGTTCCCGCGGTCGCCGTGATCGTTGCGGTCTGGCCGTGGCGGCCCGTCCCGTCGGTTCGGCGCGGCCGGATGCGTCTTACGATGGTGAGGTGAGCGACACTGTGGATGGCCGTGCTGCGTTTCAGGTCCTGGTGCTGCCCTACCGGCAGACCGCGCAGGGCATGGAGTACGCCCTGTTCCGCCGCGCTGACGCCGACTATTGGCAGGGTGTCGCCGGCGGTGGCGAAGCGGGCGAGTCCCCGGTGCAGGCCGCCCGGCGGGAAACCGCCGAGGAAGCCGGCCTGACCGGCGATCGCGAGTTCATCGCGCTGGACGCGCGGGCCACGATCCCGGTCGTCTACGTCACCGGGGAGTTCACCTGGGGCCCGGACTTGCTGGTGATCCCGGAGTACGCGTTCGGTGTCCGCGCCGAGGACACCGAGGTGACGTTGTCGCACGAGCACACCGAGTACGGCTGGTTCACTCTCGACGACGCGGCGAAAGCCGTGCAGTGGGATTCCAACCGCACCGCCCTGTGGGAACTGGACCACCGGCTGCGCCACGGCATCGGTCACCGCGCCGCCTGAGCCACCAGTTCCGCCACCTCGCGGCCCAACACCGCCGCGGTGCCCGTCGTCCCCGACTCGCACCGGGCAGCCCGGACCGATTCCGCGCACCGCCGCAGCCGTTCACGATGCCCCCGCATGTGGTCCGCGGCGAGGCGGGCGTGTTCGTGCGGATCGTCCAGGAGACCGTCCGGCAGATACGCCGCGGCCAACGCGGCCTCGCCCCGGCCGGTGTCCAGCACTCGCCACGCCGCTTGTTGGGCGCCGCGGAAGGCCACGTCGACGAACGCTGTCACCGGCCCGCCGGCGGCCTGCTCCACCCCGAACGCCGTCGCGACTGCAGGCGTAGACAGGTACGTCCGGCTCGCTTCGTCGGCACCGACGCCGGCGTCACCGGTGAGGCCGCGCAAGGCGGGGAATAGAGCGATCGTGGGCGCGCGCAGGCCGATCGCGGTCGGCAGGGCGCCGACCTGCACCGGGCCGTCGGGGCTGAGGAACACCAGCGAGTTCGCGACCAGCGCCACCGGGCCCGCCGCGCCGGTCAGCAGGTGCAGCAGGGCGGTCGTCTTGCCGCTGCCGCGCCCGCCGAGCAGGCATACCGCGCCTGCCGGGGTCAGCACGCATGCCGCGTGCAGGGGGACCCAGCCCGCGGCGAGCAGGACCCGGACGGCGACACCGCGGACCAGCCGCAGCAGCACCGTTTCCGCCGATGCGCCGGATTCGCCCAGCACGATGCTGCTTGCTTGCGGATTCTCCTGGTCCCACAACAGATAGCCGGACCGGCGGCCCTGTCCGGCCCCGGCTTGTTTGCGGACCAGATGGACCCCGTCGCGAACCCGATGCGGCTCACCAGTCTCGCCGACCGGGGCAGTGGCGCGGATCGCCTGGTCCAGGCGCCGGGCCAGCCCGGCATCGAGACCAACCCGGATGTCCTGGACCTCGGCGGTGCCCGTCGGCGCCGCTGCCCGCAACCCGGGCCGGAGCCGGGCCAGCACGGTCTCGAGCATCGGCACGCCGGGTGCCCGCAGCCGGAGCGCGACCGGTCCGCCGGTCGTGATGACCGGCGGCACGTGGTCGCCGGAGGCGGCGGTGGCCTCGGCGAGCAGCGTCGCCGGGTGTTCGATCAAGGACATGCGGCACACGATGCCCGACCCCTCCGACAAACGGCGGAACCGGTTGGCCGGGTTGCCCGAGTACTGGGAAATCCGATCGGAACTGTCGGTGCTCCTGCTTAGGGTGATCGAGATGACACTGACCGTGGCGTATCGATCGGAAGGCGGGTGGCATGTCGGAACGACCGACGTCCTTGCGCAGCAGTGTCCGGACGGACCTGTCGGGGCGCTTCAACGAACTGGATCTGCTGCGCCGGCAGTGGCCTCTGTTCGCCGCCACGGTGGAGGACCAGGTGCTGCCACCGTACGAGGTGCTCATCCACCCCTCCAGCGGCTGCAACCTGCGCTGTCAGTGGTGCATCGGCGACCACGTGCCGCTGGAGATCTGGGACGACGAACGGGACATGCTCACCCTCGTCGACGCCTCCAAGGAAGCCCCCGACCGGCTCCCGGACACTCTCGGCGAGCCCGCGGCGATGATGAAACTGGCCCGTGACCTCGTCGGCTACCGCAAAACCGGCTCCTACCGCTCCGGGGGCACCCGCCACACCCGGGAGTTCCGCGTCCACAACGTGTCGTTCTCCGGGCTGATCGGCGAGCCGCTGATCTCCCGGGCGGCGCTGGTCCCCGCGATCGGCTACCTCATCGACCACGACGTGCGGGTCGGGATGTTCACCAACGGCGAGCTGATGGACGCCAAGGTGATCGATGTGCTGGTCCGCTCGGCGTATGTGAACGTGAGCCTCGACGCCGCGAGCGCGGACACCTACGCGCAGCTGAAGTTCCGCGGGCACAAGGCGGGCGCGGCGAAATTCGACCGCGCGGTGGCGAACCTGACCGCGCTCGCCGACCGGCGTCGCACCGATCCTGCCGATGTGGAGATCGGGGTGTCGTTCATCCTCTACCCGGAGAACTACCACGAGGTCTACGACGTCGCGGTGCTGGCCAAGGCCGCCGGCGCGGACCGGCTGCGCCTCAAACGCGACATCTCCGGCGATCGCCTGCTCGACCCCACCCAGGTGGACCACGCGAACACACTGATCGCCCGCATCCGCGACGAGATCGCCGACGAGCACTTCGAGCTGGTCGAGATCCACAAGCTCGACTACAAAGGCCAGCTGACCCGGCAGTTCTTCACCTGCTCAATCACCGACATGTTCGCCGCGGTCGGCTCCGACGGGCACCTCTACCCCTGCAACTACCACCCCCGTCCCGGCGGCGCGAGCTACGGCTCGGCGATCGACACCTCGTTCGCGGCCGTGTGGGAGGGCGCCATGCGCGCCAAGCTGCGCGGTGAGCTGCCTTCGATCTGCCCGAAGGTGTGCGACCCGTTCAAGAACCGCGCCAACACGATGCTGGCGCTGGGCAAGGCGATCATCGCCGAGCACGGCCTGGACCACCTCGAACGCGACGTCGCCGGCCTCGTCGAGGCACGCGCCTACGACCCGGTCCACGGCCGGCACCAGAACCGATGACCTCACCCGACCCGGACCCGGCCACGGCGCCGCCGACGGTGGCGTGGCCGGGGGAACCCGGCACGGGCGGCTGGTACACCGATGCCGAGCACGCCGCCCTGGCCCGGGTGCTCGCCGAGATGCCGTCCTGGACCAGCAGCTACCACCGCGGCCACCAGGACGCGTTCGAGGACGCGTTCGCCGCCTACACCGGCGCGGCGTTCGCGGTGTGCCTCAACAGCGGCGGCGCCGCCCTCGACATCGCGATGGCCTGCCTCGATGCCGAACCCGGCGACGAGGTCATCTCCTGCGCGCTCAACTTCCCCGGCACCCACCTCGCCGTGCTCGGCGCCGGGCTGCGCCTGGTCCTCGCCGAACCCGACCCCGCCACCCTCAACCTCGACCCCACCGAGGTGCCGCGGCGGATAACCGCGCGGACCGTGGCCATCCTGGTCACCCACATGAACGGCCAGCCCGCCGACGTCCCCGCCATCACCGCTGCCGCGGCCGCGCGGGCCGCCGAGCTGGGGATCGCGGTGCCCCGGGTGGTGGTCGATGCCGCCCGCACGATCGGCGGCACCACCCCGGCCGGGCCAGTCGGGTCCGGTGCATGGCTGACGATGTTCAGCTTCCACCGCAAGAAGGCGATGACCACCCTCGGCGAGGGCGGCATGCTCACCACCGACTGCGCAGCCACCGCGCACCGGATCCGGCAGATCCGCTCCTTCGGGCTCGGGCAGGTCTGGGGCAGCAGCCACCGCATGACCGAATTCCAGGCCGCCGTCGGCCTGGTCCAGCTCGGCCGACTCGACGCGATGAACGACCGCCGCATCGACCTTGCCCGCGGCCGCACCGCCCTGCTCGCCGACACCCCCGGCGTGCAGACTCCGGCGGAAATCGTGGGGTACCGGCACGTGTACTACCTCTACAACCTGCTGCTCGACCCTGCCACCCCGCCCGGCGAGCGCGACCGGCTCCAGGCCGTGCTGCGCGCCGAGCACGGGATCGGCACGGTCGTGGCGAACCCGCCGACCTACCGCGTACATCCCTTGATCGCCACCGACACCGCCGGGCAAGGACCGTTCCCGGTCGCCGAGGACGTGGCCGGACGGCTGCTGTGCACGGCGCTCCACCCGCTGATGACCGACGAGGACAACACCGCGATCGCCCGTGCCGTAGCCGAATCGCTGGCCACCGTGGGTATCGGGTGAGCGCGATGGCCGCGGTCCTGCACCGCTACCCGCAGGTCGCAACGACCACGCCGGTGATCACCAGGATGCCCGGCGGCGCCAACACCGCGCCCTGGCTGGTCACCGGCCCGGCGGGCGGCTTCGTGCTCCGCCGGCTGCCCGGCTACCTCAGCCCGGAGCGGGCCCGGTTCGCCGCCGCCGTGCACGACCACGCCGCCGGCGCCCTCGAGGTGGTTCCCGCGGTGCTGGCCAACGACACCGGTGACCTCGTCACCGAACACGGCGGCCACCGCTACCTGCTGACCCGGCGCGCCCCCGGGACTCCGCTCGGGCAGCACGTGCCCACGCCCGCGCGCTGCCACGAACTCGGTGCGGTTCTCGGGCGGCTGCACCAGCGGCTGCGGGAGATGCCGCTGCCCGCCGACGCACCTCGCCAGCGGATCTCCGCCGATGTCACGGCCGGGATCCGCGCGGCAGCTGCCGCCCACGCCCGCTGCGACCACCGCAGTGCGCGGCAGATACTGGGGGTCAAGCTGCGCCGAGCCGCCGCGTTGCGCCCGGAGAACCTCGCCGTGCTCCGGGACCTGCCGGTCGCGCTCGTGCACGGGGACATGCACCCCGGCAACATCCTGACCGTCGGCGGCCGGGTCAGCGGGATCCTCGACTTCGACCTCACCCGGCTGGCCCCGCCCGCCTACGAACTCGCCCGCGCCCTGCTCTACTGCATCCACCCCGCCGGGCCGAGCACGGTCTACGGACCCCGGGTCGGCGCGTTCCTCACCGACTACCTCGCGGTGTCTCCGCTACGCCGGCACGAGCTCGCCACGATGGCCCAGCTCTACGAGACCACGCAGATCCTCGACACCTTCGGCCTCGCCGCGTGCGACGACGCGACACCGGCGCTGCTGGCGTTCGGGCACGCCCGCTTCGCGCTGCTGTACTGGCTACGCCGTGACTCCCATGCCCTGACCGCCCTCGCCCTGCAAGCGCACCAGGCGCTCGCCGCCGAGGCGGGTTCGCGATGACCGGCGCCGGTGCACCCGAAACGCGCCCGTCGGTCGCGGTTGTCGGACTGGGCTACGTCGGGCTGCCCCTCGCGGTCGCCGCGGCCGCCGCAGGCCACCCGGTGTATGGCGTGGACGTCTCGGTCACCCGCGTCGGGCAGATCAACTGCGGCAGCGCCCCGGTCGACACGGTGACCAGCACGGATCTGGCCGACGTGATGCCTCGGCTGCATGCCACGACCGACGCCTCTTGCCTGGCGGGGTGCTCGGCCGTGGTCATCTGTGTGCCAACGCCGCTGGACGGCGACGGCCGCCCGGATCTGGGGCCGCTGCGCGGCGCCACCGCCACCGTGGGCGCGCACCTGCGCCCCGGGCAGCTGGTGATCGTTGTCCCTGTACCCGATCTGTTAGGCTCGCTCTCGAATAGCCCCGGATGTGCCCCTGACCTGCTGGTCATGCCGCCGGGGCTGCGCACTTTCGGCCGCCGTGCGCGGTCAGTCACGCCCGTCAGTCACGGTCTCGAATGGTCCGCCGAGCAGGGCTTCCATACCGACCTGCAGGTCGGACTTCGTGTGCAGAGCCTCGATCGTGTCGCCACGGCGAGCTGCAGCCAGCACCAGCACCCGCTGGTAGGCGGGAGCTAACTCGGCGACCCTCGCCGCGAATTCCGCCAGCCCGGCCGCGCCTGGATTCGAACGTTGCCACCGAACAAGCTGCTCGCGGTAGAGACCGTGGTCGGCGGCGCCCTCTTGGTAAACCCGCTCCACCCGGTCGAGAGTGTCGACGTCAAGGTTGTAACGCGGAGCCCCACGCAACAGCCGCTCGTGCTCGCTGGCTCCGTCAAGCATCTCGGCCACTACGTTCGTCAGCACCGGCAGCATCTCGATCGACTGCCAGTTCGGCTCGCCCCGCTCGTCCATGCCGAACAGTGTCCCAGCGCACATCAACGACCAGCAGGCCGCGCCTGCGAACTCCCTGACCAGGAACTAAAGCAGACCGCGGCAGGTTTCTGGCGTATTCCGGCCGGCCCCGCCGCACGTCGTGCACGGTGACCCGTTGTGCGAGAGCTGCCACCGTGACCATCGTGGCGAGGTGGCCACGGGTAGCTGAGCAGCATGGCCGGGCCGCTCCCTGTCCACCGGGGCGAAGTCGGCGCCACTTCCGATGATCTTCCTCGGTGTGGTCACCGTGACCGAGTGGGCTCCGACACGATCTGCGGGGCGCGGGCCCGATCAGGTGGGTCGGCACGTAGCCTGACGCCGCACCCTCACCGAGGTGTACCGCCCCGGGGCGACGGCTCCGGGGCATCGGTGAGGGATTGACCTCGGTGAAATGAGTGGTGCGTTCGTGAGTGGTGCGTTCGTCGGTGCCTCGGAGTATCTGGGAGATCGCCTAGCGCGACTGCGAAGGCTTGCTGACCTGACTCAGGAGAGCTTGTCGGAGCGCTCGGGGGTTTCCGTCGATGTGATCCGGAAGCTGGAGCAGCACCGCAAGCATTCGGTGCGGCTGCCCACACTGCACCAGCTTGCTGCCGGCCTCGGGATTGAGGTCACAGCGTTGTTGGGTAACCCTCCGGCGCTGTCGGCGGAGCAGGGCGAGTCCCCCGCACTGGTGGCCGTTCGTCGGGCGATCATGCCGTCTCCGCTGGCACCGGCACCGGAGCCGGGAAGTGCTGAGCCGCTGTCCATGGATCTGCTGAGGGCAGAGATCGCTGAAGGGTGGACGCTCTACCACGCGGCCGAGTTCGAGCAGTTGACGCGGTCGCTACCGGAGATCATCGACGACGCCAGAACTGCTGTGGCGGTCGGGCCACGAGACCAACGCGAAGCAGCGCAGGTCGCTCTGGGCAAGGCGCTCCAGCTTGGCGGCCATCTGGCCATCAGGTTGGGCAAGACAGATCTGGCGATGTCGAGTTTGGAGAGGGGACTGCTAGCAGCGGCGTCGGGAGACGACCCACTGCTTGCTCCGATGGTCTCTAACTCAATCGCCTGGGCATATCAACGACAGAATCGCTTGGATGACTCACAGCGCCTCGCTATTCACGCTGCAGATCATGTCGAGCGCAATGGCCTCCGAACCGCAAATCAAGTGCGGGTGTGGGGTGGGCTGTTGATGGCGGCAGCGAGAAGCATCGGAGTGACCGCAGACTACGAGCAGGCCAGCGACATACTCAAGGTCGCCGAAGCCACAGCGGGGCGCCTTGTGACGCTTTCACCGTCGGTTAATGGCAAATTGGTTACGGTGTTCAGCCGTTCCGCAGTGCGGATTGAACGTGTCCGACTAGCGGTGCAGCACGGACAGCCGGATACTGCGCTCTATCTGGCGCGAGGTATCCGGCTGAGCTCGGACACACCACCATCGTGGCGAACCTGGCTCATGCTAGATGTCGCCCGTGCGCGCACGGATGTCGGTGACGCCGAGGGAGCGGTGAAGGCGCTCCAGACATTGCACCGCCATGCGCCACAGTGGATACGGCATCACACGCTGGCTGTCGCGATTGTGCGCGACTTGTGGGCAGGTCGAGCTCGACCGCCGGGGCTACGCAGATTGGCCGAGATCCTTGGCGTCATCGACTAGCGCAACGTCACCAAACTAGGACGTTCCGTCCCTGTGTCGCCTAGCTTCGCCACGCCACGCTCAGCCCTGTCGACCGGATGTTCCGCAACACGCCCACGACGAAGGCGGTGACTACGCGGCGCTCCTGCCAGATGGCTCGTACAAGCTGGCGGACGACCCGGGCCGTTCGCTCTGGCGAGCCATAACGCTCGATAAGATGGTTGCGTGGGCGTGGAGGAAAGCGCGGAGCACCGAAGAAACCTGCCCCGCCGCCGCTTCCTTGCGGGATCAGCGGCGGCAGGTGCCTTACCGCTGTCGGCTGGCTGGATGACACCGTCCGGCATC
>JBQTGW010000009.1:0-7349 GCA_052390495.1 Pseudonocardiales bacterium | reverse complement strand
ACGCCCGGGTCAACGCCCCCACCGACACCCGATCCGGCAGCCACCCCCGCGGCGACACTCCCTCGGTACCGTCGTGTCCCATCCCACAACCACTACCACAAACGATCACTTAAAGCAAGGCCATTGGAACGTCCGCCACCCACCGCGCGCCTCAGCCACGGAAGCAGCGTAAGGCGCCGGAATAGCGTGTCCTAGATTTCTTCCCACTCTCAGTGTGTGCTTCACTCCGGTCAGCAGTCGGGGTCGTAGCAGAAGAGAGCACGGAGGTGCCAGTGAGTGAGGACGTTCTGGTCCGCTCGGGTGATGCCGAGTTCTGGGTGCGAGTCGCCGATGCCGGTGGGCCCAGTCCCATCGGGTTGGGCGACGTGTTCTCGTTCGAGGGCGTACGCAAGACCGTGGAGGAGGTCGGTTCACAACTGTCGGCCGCCTGGGATCGGGTCAACCCAAGTGAGGCCGTCGTAGAGTTCGGGCTGACCCTCACGGCCAAGAGCGGCAAGCTCACCGGGCTACTCGTCAACGGCGAGGGCGAATGCAGCCTCAAGATCACATTGACGTGGACCGGTAGCAAGCCCGGCCAGCAATGACCTCCCGATGAGCACCCGGGTCGAGTCAGCGGAACTCCGCCGCTACGTCGTAAGGGTCGATAGCGAGGATCGGCAACCACAAGGCAGCGGCTTCTTCGTCGCTCCCGGTTGGGTGCTGACCTGCGCGCACGTCGTGAAAGCCGCCGAGCGGGTGATAATCGTACCCGTGCAGGGTGCGATGCCGATCCCGGCGACTGTCGCAGCTCGCTCCGCTACCCGGATACCCGGCCCCAGTGGGTTCTGGCCGTTCCCAGATCTCGCGCTGATCAGACTCGATACAGCGCTGGAGCACCCGTGTGTCTTGCTCGACACCCGTACTCCGGTAGACGGGGAGTGCCATTCTTGGGGCTACGCGACACGCGAGGACGGTGTAACCCCGACAGGCTCGCCAGCGTCGTTCCGGTTCGAGGGTGTCGAAGGTGATGACTACCTGAAACTCAAGGCGGGCCAAGCCCCGCCGGGGCTGAGTGGAGCACCGCTGGTGTGCCCGGGACGGCGCGCTGTGGTGGGCGTCATGAGCATGACCCGGGACAAACATGACGCCCTCGGCGGGTGGGCGGCACCGATTTCCGCCCTGCTGACCGGCGGACCGGGCGTTCCCGAGGATCTCGCCACCCTGGGATCGGAGATCCGCCGGGCGAACCGGGCGGCAGTGTTGCGTGATCGCGCCTCATGGCATCGTGTCCTACCGGTGGAAGGCAGCAACGATGTCCTCCTCAGACCGTGGTGGACTTTCCGGAAGACGCGGCGACCTGATCCAGCGGATCTGTTACTTGCCGGTTTCGGCGTGGTCCCCTACCTGTTCCGCGATGCCGATATCAGCGCGGCGGTCGCCTGGTGCGAATCGGCAGAGGCCCTGGTAGTCAGCGTAGTGCCCGGTCACGGGGGTGCCGGCAAAACCCGGTTCGCGGTCGAACTGTGCAAGCGGATGGAGCATCCAGATCATGGCTGGGTCAGCGGGATGTGGGACGATAAGCGGGTCGCCGCCGCTGATCTGGCCGCGTTGGCGCTCCCCCGTCTCATCGTCGTCGACTACACGGAGTCCGAAGATCTGCCAGCATTGCAATCCCTGCTCGACCGACTGCGGCGACAGGCAACCGATATCGCGCCCGCTCGGGTGCTGCTGCTCACTCGCGCCGGAGTAGCAGGACGGCGTGACCCAATTCTCACGCTGCGCGAGATTGCGACACCGTCGGTGAAGCAGATTCTCGACGATAGAGATATCAGCACCGCAGCATCAGAGCTACTCACTATTGACCAACGCGAAGCTCTCTACCGGTGCGCCGTCGATGAATTCGCCACAGCGTGGCAGATCAGCCCGACTACTGTCGTGCCGAATTTGTCCGCATCGGGCTATTCACTGCCCTTGGAGGTTCTGTTCGAAGCGCTCGACCAGACCTTGAGCAATGGAGACAACGGCCCCGATCTGTCTTCGCCTGCGCCAGCTCTGGATAGACCGGTCACACCCCAAGGGCGCTCCCCGGTAGAGCGGGTCTTGATACACGAAGAAAAATATTGGGCAGGTGACTGCCCAATCAATGACACAGATCTACGCCGGACCTGCGTCGCGCTAGCAACCCTCGCCGGAGCCGCCGACAACGCCGAGGCCGACGCACTCATGTCACTCTTACCGGCACTGCGTGGCGACCACATGACCGCTTACCGGCGACGTGTGACCGATTGGCTCGCCAACTTGCACGAAGGAACCCTGCGGTTGAATCCGCTGCGGCCCGACCGACTCGGCGAAGCACTCATTGGCAAGATGTTGCGCCGGGAAGACGACGGTGGAGCTGCTGTGTTGACCGCTGTCCTCGGCCTGTCTGACGATCAGATCACACGGTGCCTTGAAGTTCTGGCGCGGCTCACAGTCGGAAATGACTCCGCCGCCAGCGCAACGGCCCATGCCCTCGCCCAGCAGCATATCGACCTGATCCTTCGCGCAGAGGCACAAGCAAGCGGAAGACCCGACCGCCCGGGACGGATGAACCTCGCATCTGGACTAATCCGGATATACACCGGTTTGATCGCAAACCGAGTACTCGCAACGCTGCCAGATCGCAGCGACCAACGCGACCTCAGCGTCTCCTACGACAAGCTCGCCGACCTGGCCCTGGCCGTTGGCCAGACCGACGAAGCCCGCCAGCTCTGCACCCAGTCCCTGAGCATCGCCGAAGCCCTCGCCACCGCCGAGCCCGGCAACACCACCTACCAACGCGACCTCAGCGTCTCCTTTAACAAGCTCGCCGACCTGGCCCTGGCCGTTGGCCAGACCGACGAAGCCCGCCAGCTCTGCACCCAGTCCCTGAGCATCGCCGAAGCCCTCGCCACCGCCGAACCCGGCAACACCACCTACCAAGGCGACCTCAGCGTCTCCTTTAACAAGCTCGCCGACCTGGCCCTGGCCGTTGGCCAGACCGACGAAGCCCGCCAGCTCTGCACCCAGTCCCTGAGCATCCGCGAAGCCCTCGCCACCGCCGAACCCGGCAACACCACCTACCAACGCGACCTCAGCGTCTCCTACGAACGAATGGGTGCACTAGCCGAGGAAGCACAAGAGCAAAGGGAAGCAACCGAGTGGTTCGTCAAAGCTCTTGCTCTTCGGCGCGCACTAAACGCACAGGAGCCACAGCGGATAGATCTGGCCCAGGAGTTAGCGGTTTGTCTTTATTTCGTCGTCAGATCAGACCACAGTAGGCTGGAGGAAATCGAACACGAACTGATTGATCTCTTGAGTCCGTTCGAGATCTCCAGAACCATCACGGAAAAGGCAGCCTCGATTCTTCGCTGGGCCCGCGAGTGAATCCACCTCGTACCTGATCAAACCGCAAGCATCCGCCACCCACCACGCGACTCAGCCACACATCGCAGCGGTGGTGCGCCAGCGCCACCGCCCCACCGACCGCCACGAGCGCCGAAGCTCGGATCTACAAGCTGTTGAGCCCGGGGCCGTGGTGCCGCGCGTGGTGCGAAACCGGGCCGAACGATACCTCTTGAGGCACTCAAGCGATCAGAAGAGAACCATAGTCGCAGGTAGAAGGCATAGCTGCATACGTAGCGAACATTCCTAAACCGGGTGTCGCAGGTTCGAATCCTGCCGAGGGTACCAGGTCAGAGGGTTGATCCACTCTTCATGATCTCTGTCGTGTAGCCATACGTGGTGCGAGTCACGTACCCTCGCTGTGAACGCTCACGTTATTCCCGGGGCTTGCGCTCAAGTTATTCCGCAGGTGGTGAGTCTTGGTGATGTTTTGCTTTGTGGTCTTCGTTTTGTCGTTTGTGACATTCCGGGGTCGTTTGTTGGGTCGGTAGCTGGGGCTGTTCATGAAGATCTGGTGGCTGGTGTTGATCAGCCGGTCGAGCAGTGACTCGGCGACGATGGCGTTGGGGAACAACGGATACCAGTCGACCGGTGAGCGGTTGGTGGTGAGTACCAGCGTGCGCCCGGCGCGTTCGTTGATTAGTTCGTAGAGGTCGTCGGCTTGCCGGGTGGTGAGCTCGCGCGTGTCGAAGTCGTCCAGGATCAATATGGGTGGTCGGGTGAGTTCGCGCAGCCGCTGGTTCCAGGTGCTGTCGGGGTGCCCGCCGGGGAGGTCGGTCAGGACACGACTGGTCTTGGCGAAGCGGACATCGGTGCCGTGGCGGATCGCGAGGTGCCCCAACGCCTCCGGGATATGGGTTTTGCCGACCCCGACCGGGCCGTAGAGGATCACCGACTCCCCGGTGTGCAGCCAGCGCAGCGGAGTGTTCCCGATTTTATTGACACCGATTTAGGCTGTCAGGTCGGTTAGTTTCCTATATCCTAGCTCGTATTCGATGGGTGTCAAGTAGCCGAGGGTGGAGTGTCGTCGGCGGCGGTTGTAGTAGCCCTCGATCCAGAGGAATGTGTGTTGCTGGACGTCGGCGAGACCGTTCCACGGCCTGGTGTGGATGAGCTCTTTTGTGTAGGTCGTGAAGAACGACTCGGAGACCGCGTTATCGTAGCAGGTGGCGCGGTGGCCTATCGAGCGGCCTACACCGTTTATGGCGCAGAAGGCGGTGAATTGGTTCGACGTGTATGGGCGACTGTGGTCGCTGTGGAAGATGACGCCGTTGGGGGGTTTGGGGGTGAGGAGTGCGGTGGCGAGGGCCTCGATGATCAGGGTGGTGGGCAGGTGGTCGGCCACGGCGTAGCCCACGACCTTGCGGGAGTGCAGGTCGATCACGGTCGCGGTGTAGACCCAGCTGTCGATGGTCTGGAGGGAGGTGATGTCGGCGCACCAGCGGGTGTTGGGTTCGGTGGCGGTGAAGTCCTGCCCAATCAGGTCCGGCGCGTCGAGGGGCCGCTGGGCAGCGACGGTGGTTTTCTTCCTGGCGCGTGGGTGGTGTCCGCGCAGGCCAGCAGCCTTCATCAGCCGCCAGACCTGCTTGGCGGCGACCCGGACGCCGCGCACCACGAGCTCGGCGAAGACCCGCCGCACGCCGGGGTGGCCGTGCCGGTCGTGGTGGATCTCGCGGATCGTCTCGGGTGAGCTCGGCGTCAGTGCGCTCGTGCTCGCACGGCCGGTCGGTACGCCACCGGTAGTCGGTACGCCACCGGTAGTAGCCCTGGCGGGGCACCCCGAGCTGGTCGCACATGAACGTGACCGGGAACTCCTTGTCGGCCCGCCGGGCCCGCGATCGCCGCGTAGTTCACGGCTGTTGTTTCGCGAACCAGGCTGCCACTTTTTTTTGCGATGTCACGCTCCATTCTCAGAACGGCGTTGTCCGTGCGGAGCCGTTCCAGCTCGGCGCGTCCGGTCTCGGACAGGTCCTTGTCCTGGACCCGCCCGCTGTCTTTGGCTTTCTTCACCCATTTGCCTAACGTCATCTCGTGGATGCCGATACTTCTGGCCACCTCGGCGGTCGATCGGCCCGAATCGAGATGCAGGCTAACGGCCTGGTCCCTGTATTCCTGGGTGAAGTGTCGGCGTGTCGCCACGCGATTTCCTCCGCTGGCAATCAGCGGCAGTCACGACCGGATGTCTACAAGATCGGGTACGGTCCACAGCCCGATCGCTTCCCGGCCGTGCCATCATGCTGCGGACAGTGTTCGGGACGACCCGGCTGGAGGGCTGCCGCTAGCTCGGGGAGTCGGGTTTGACGACGGTGACCACCGGCTCGACGACGATCCGGCTGCGCAGGCTGTTGGCGATGAAGCACTCCCGGTGGGCGACGGCGGTCAGGTGACGCACCCGGTCCTCGGTGGCCGGGGCGCGCACGGTGATCCGGGGCCGCAGCCAGATGTCGGTGATCCGCACCGGCCGATCGTCCGGCGGCATGACCGCCTCGGCGTCGTCCTGGTAGGCGATGACGTCGATCCGCGCCCGAGCCGCGACCGCCAGGAAGGACAGCAACTGGCAGGACGAGGCCGCGATCAGCAGCAGCTGCTCGGGGTTCAGCTGTTCGGAATCACCGAGAAAGGCGGGATCCGCGCTCAGCTCTAGACCGGGCGCGACCGGTGCAGCGGTAACCCGGTGAGTGCGGCTGTAGGACTGGTAACCGCCGGACGTGGAACCCCGCCACGAGCACTGCACTGTGTACCGGTGAGCCCGTAAGTCGGTCACGGCATCATCTTGCCCGGAGATTCTCAGAGTGTCGCGGTAGCGGGTGCACCAGCTGGCCGCCTCGAAAACCGTTCCCGGCTCCGGTGGCGCGGGTCGTCACCGGAGCGCTGTGGGACGGTGCCGCTATCGAGCATTCCGCCTGGGTCAGGGCCCGGCGGCCCGGTCGACGCCAAGGCCGCATCAACTTCGTCCGTATTGTAACAACCCGTCACCGGCATTCGATGAACAGGCTGTAATCACTCCTTCGGCCCTCAGGGATTCTCCGTGACAACGCCTGCAAACCAGCCTCCATACACCGTCGACGCACCCGGCCTGGTCGAGCCTTCCCCGGTGGCTAGTGGATTGGCCATGAAGCGCCGTAATCCAGTCGCTGCCTGGCTGGGTCTGCCGTTGATCACATTGGGGATCTACCACCTGGTCTGGTACTACAAGATTCACAAGGAGATGGGTGAGTTCGATCGGCGCCGCAATGTGCCGACCGCCGGACCGATGTTGGTGCTCCTCCTGTTGAGCTGGACGGTCGTGGCTCCACTTGTCTCCTATTTCAACTGCGGCAACCGCATCCGTAACGCCCAGCGAGCGGCCGGTTTCAACCCGAGCTGTTCCGCCCTGGTGGGCCTGCTGTTGATGTTCGTGTTCGGCCTGGGGACGCTCTACTACCAGTCCGAATTGAACAAGGTCGTGGATCGCTACCAGGCTCCGGAAGGGACCCAGATCCCGCTGTATGTCTGATATCTAGCCGGATATCCGCGGTTCGCGCACGAAATGAATGTGTGCGTCCAGGAGGCATTCTGCCTCGGTGGATGGCGATGCATGCTGTCTTGTACGTCCAGACGGTTACCGCGCGATGCGCGGTCGGTTCACCGATCCACGGGCGCAGCTCAGGGCCTGACCGAGGAACTCCCGTAGTGACTCTGTCCCTCAGGCAGGGCAACGTCATGTTCGCTGATTGTGTGGTTTGGTGATTTTGGGTAGTCGCGGAGGCTTCGACGCGTTCGCGAGACTTGGGTATCGCGACGATCACCCCCGGGGTGGGAGATTGCATCGCGGATCCGGTGGGGTGGTTGTTGACGTCGTTCCCGGTCGAGCAGTGGCTACTTGTGTGGTGTTGTCTCCGGTGTTCGTCCTGATCTGCTCCATGATCGTCGAAAGTGTGCTGTGGCCGGACAATATTGTCCGGCCA
>JBQTGW010000008.1:0-7512 GCA_052390495.1 Pseudonocardiales bacterium | reverse complement strand
GATCCGGCCAGGTCAGCACTCAGGGCGGCGCGAGGCACCTGGCCAGCTGGCCCCGAAGGGGGGTGGTGAGGGGGTGGGTGCAGCGGGGGCGTTCACGGGAGCTCCCCGTTCCACGGTGCATCACTTGACGTCATGAGTACAACACAACCAGTGAACTTGACGTGGCCCTGTACCTGACGGGGTGGATCTCGGTGGTCCCGCTATGGTATGGGGCGGGTTGCAAAGGACTATGGCTATACCCTTGCTGAGCTGCGCAAGCTATAGGATAATGATCAAATGGATGCTACCTTGCGGGTCGAGTTCTACTTCGACGACGAGGCGACCCGTACACCGCTATAGGGGTCGTCGTGGCGGATAGCCTCGGCGACTGCGGCTGTCGTATCGAACACCAGCCCGTCGTCGGCGGGGAGGCTGGCCACCGCGCGGACCAGGTGCAGTACGTCCTCTACGTCACGTGGCAGGTGGTGGCCGTGTAGGTCGATGTCTCGGGTAGGGCGTCGCGCGTCGAAGACGGCAAGCAGCACGCCGCCCTTGAGCACCAACCGATCCGCGTACGGCGAAGCGGACAACCGGACCAGGAATCCTTCCAGGCCGTACAGCTGGTGACACTCGTCGGTGGGCCTGCCCTGCTGTCGGGCCAGGTTCTGCAGGTCCAGATAGGCCCGGCCAGCCACGCTGGCCCGGGTGGGTCTGGCGGTTTTCACAGCAGGATCTCCAGGGCTGTGCGCAGTGCCGGCTCGGTTTGGGGGAAGTAGCATGCCATCTCCAGTAACGCCGAGGGCTGGGAGCCGGGATGAGCCAGCCAGCGCCGTAACGCGTCGGTGGCCTCACCGATGCCCTGGGGAGCTACCCTGGAGCGGTACACCTCGGTGAGGGTGCGGCGTCAGGCTACGTGCCCACCCACCCGATCAGGTCCGCACCCCACAGATCGGGTCGGAGCCCACTCAGTCACGGTGACCATGCCGAGGGAGATCAGCGGCGGGTGCCTCGTAGTCTCGCGCCATGCCTGTGACTGCATATCTTGGGCCTGAGGGGACGTTTGCTGAGCAGGCGGCGCTGGTGCTGAGCCCTGGGGGCGAGTTGCGTCCGGCGGCGTCGGTGCTGGCGGCGATCGCCACGCTGCGGGCCGGGGAGGTGGATGGGGCGTGCGTGCCGGTGGAGAACTCAGTGGAGGGCTCCGTGCCCGCCACCCTGGACGCGATGGCCGAGGCTGAGCCGGTGCTCGCGGTGGCGGAGACCATGCTGCCGATCCGGTTCAGTGTGCTGGTGCGCCCGGGCACCGGCGCGGCCGACGTGCGCATCGTGGCCACCCACCCGCACGCCGCGGCGCAGGTCCGGGGCTGGGTCGCCGAGAACCTGCCTGGCGCGACGATGGTGCTGACCGCATCCACGTCGGCGGCTGCGGTCGCGGTGCTCGAGGGGGAGGCCGACGCCGCGGTGTGCGCACCGGTCGCCGCGCAGCGCTACCCGCTGGCCGAGCTGGCGACCGGGGTGCATGACGTGGGCGGGGCGGAGACCCGCTTCCTGCTGTTGCGTCGCCCCGGGACACTGCCGCCGCCCACCGGTGCGGATCGCACCTCGTTGGTCGCGGTGGCCACGCACCGGCCGGGTGCGTTGCTGGAGGTGCTCGCCGAGTTCGCGTTGCGCGGGATCAACCTCACCCGGATCGAATCCCGGCCGATCAAGGACAGGCTGTGGGAGTACCGGTTCTTCCTGGACTGCGAGGGCCACGTGGCCGATGCCGCCGTCGGGGATGCGCTGGCGCAGCTGCACCGGCGTTGTGCGTCGGTCCGCTTCCTCGGCTCCTATCCCCGCTGCAACGGAACGACGCGGCCTGGTCCCGACTCGGGCGGGTTCATCGCCGCCCAGGAGTGGATCGCCGCGGTGCGTGCCGGGCGCAGCGCATGACGTCGTGGTGAGCGCGCTGCGCATCCGGGCGGCACCGTGGTACTGGTCAGCCACGGTGCCGCGGTCCGGCTTGCGGTCGTTGCGCTGGCGAGCAACGTCGATGGGTCGTTCGCCGGGCCGCGCCTGCTGTCCAACACCGCCACCGTGATCCTGGAAGCGGACGGGCTCGGCTGGCGCTGCCTGCGCTGGGACGACGTCGAGCTGGGCTAACCTTCCAGGGCGAGCGGTACCAGTGATGCCTGGAAGGGCACGGTGCCGAGGGCGAGTGAGACGGTGCCCAGGTCGCCGTGCGCGTTGAGGTAGTTCAGCTCCCTGGAGAGGTCACCGACCCCGTTGCTGCCTGCCAGGGGGAGAAGCACCAGGGTGGAAAGCACACCGAGGGCCTTGCCCTCGCTGGTCATGAAGCCACTACCGGAGTCTCCGGGGATACCGGGCGTCAGCGTGATGCAGCTGTGTGACCAGCCATCCCCCTGGTCGCCGAGGCTGATCCCGGTCTTCGGAGACAGCTGGGTGATGCCGCCCCGCAAGGACGAATTGCCGTAGGACACCAGCACGTCACCGACGGCGGTGGGTTCGGTGGCGATACCGGTCGGACCGCCGAAGATCGGCACACTTGGATTGATCTTGTCATGGTCGGCTGGGTCGACTCTGACGAGCGCGAAATCGTTGTAGGCGCAGGCGTTGGGGTCCTGCTCGCCACGCTCGACCATGGTGATCCACGAGCTGTATGCCAGGGTGCCCGGCTGGCTGGCCCCGGTGATGGCGACCGGTGTGCCCAGCGGCCTGCTGGTCGAGGTGCAGCCGCTGGTCTCGGTCGCGCTTCCGGTGCTTGCGCAGTGCGCGGCCTGCCCGATGAACACATCGGTGGCGTTGTAGAAGACGAAGTTGGCGGTGCACTGGCCGCCCTCGGTGTCGAGCTGCACTCCAGGGTGGACAGTAGCCTGCTCGACCGGTGCCCAGGTCGGCACCTCGGCCGAGGCGGTGCCGGGCACCAGCACTGCGGCCAACGCCGTGACGGCGCCAACCACGGCGGCGACGACCGTGCGGCGGGATCTGTCCATGATGCGACGCTGCATGAAGGCTGTCCTATCCGTTGAGGCCCCGGCTTCAGGTCCGCCACCAGCTACGCCCGGACGTGATCTCAGTACGAGCACACAACCAGTGACTAGGAGTGATAGTACCTCGGATGGGGCAAGCCGAGTTGGTTACCCGGGAGTAGGGGGTGAGCGCTGCCCCCTCTTGATCCACCCGGAGTCGTCACTGAGGTTTCCGACTCCACAACAGGGGGCTCTCGACTGTTCCTCCGAACGAGTAGAAACGTGTCGTTTCGTGATAGTGGAGGTCGCGGGCCCGGTGGTGGTGGGCGCGCTGCGGCGCCAGCTTCCCGACCAGGAACGGCCGTTCCTGGTCCCCGGCGGTGATCAGCTATTTCGGCGATATCGACCTCGGCAGCCCGGCCGACCCGGGGCTCATCCTGAACGGCGGGGACGGGCCGCTGAACCTGCTCTGGGGTGCTGTGGTGCTGGTCGTCTTCAGCGCGGCCGTCTACGCCTACGCGATCGCGGTACGCCTGCCCGCCGAACGCGCGGCGGCCAACATCAGCCAGCTGCCGACCGACGAGTAGGCCAGGCCCTGAACCACGGTCCCAGGGCAGCCAGCCTGACGAGGTGGGAGCGGCCATCGCTGTGCCGGTATGGTGCGTGAGACTTTGCGGCAATTCTGGCTGATAACACTTTCCGATGGAGCGACCGTGCGCCGTTTTCCCTTACATAAAGTTCCTAATGCTGTGCCGCTGGCCGGAATTCTTCTGTCCGTTCTGCTCGCGGCCTTTTCGTGGGGAATCAACGCCGCCAGTGTGGCGGATTCAGCCATCCTCGGCTTGATCGGTGTTATCCTGTCCGTGCAATTTGAGATACTCGTTCGCCACGAGGAGCGTTATGAGTTCGCTGAGTTGCTTTCTGGTTCCAAGTGGCTCCACGAATCGATCAAGAGCATCGCGGCCGATGGTGCTATTATCGCCACGCGATTTCGCGATACACCGATAGAAAGCGAAGCGCGCGATCTGCTACAAGGACTCTGTGTCGAATTCGCCAATCTTCGCCTTGGCCGATTGCGCCGGCCGCCGAACGATGTGCACTATTTGATGCAGCATACCCAGGAGGCGAAGTCCCTGATCCGCGCCGTGACCAACTTCGGCCAAGGTACTGGGGACCCACGCTGGTGGCTGGAAGGACCAGGCCAGTCCTACTTCAACGAAAACATAGCGGCCGTTCAGCGAGATGTTTCAATCCAACGGATCATAATCTACTCCGAAGACGAACAGGATGATGCGTTAAGGTTGGCGGCGGTGCACCATGAGGCTGGAATTGAAATAAAGCTTGCGTTGCGCGAGACGTTGAAACCGAAGCAGAAGATTAACTTCGCGATATGGGACGAAAGTGTTTCTTGGGAGTTGCAGATGAACGCTGATGGTGATCCGATTTCCAATATCTACTGTGTGGGGCCAGCGGACGTCCGTCGGCTCGTTGAAATACATCGTGCGCTCTGGGTCAATTCAGCGGCTTACGTGCCCACTGGCCGATCATGAGCCAGGACAACGGCGTGATGCCGCGACCGGCAAGCAGCTCGTCGTGCAGCTCATGCTCGAGGGTGTGGCGTACTTCCTTCTCGGTCGCGAGGCCGTACTCGACGATCTTGGGCAGCAAACTCTGCGCGATGAGTACCCAGCGACGGTAGGCCAGCTTGCCGTGCGCTCCATCGACGGCGATCTCGGCGAGTGGCTTCGGCTCCGGCTCGAGTCCCGCGTCGAGCATCCGCCAATACAACTCGGCGCCGATTTCCAGCTGCGCGCCTGAGCGTTCGAAGGTTGTACTGAGGAGGTGTTGTAGGGATGCGAGCACAGGCTGACCCATGGCGGAAGGCACTCGGCCCACCCACTCATGGAATGCGACGACGCCACCGGGGCGGACTCGCTCAGCGATGAGCCGCAGGGCCGCGGTCGGGTCGCTCGTGTACATGAGCACCATCCGACCGACCGCAGCATCGAAGAGCCGTTCGACCTCAATCGATCGAGCATCTCCTTGGCGGAACGTGACGTTGGTGAGCCGTTGTCTGGTGCGCCTTTCTTCCGCGAGCTGGATCACGTCTCGGTCGAGATCGACACCGACGACAGAACCCTCTGAACCGACGAGCGCACGCACCAAGAAACTGACGTCGCCGACACCGCAACCGACATCGAGCACATGCATGCCGACGCAGATCCCGGCCGCGCGCAGCATCCGTTCGGTGATAGGTCGAAACAACTCGCCTTGCTCGATCAACCGATCGTATTCGGCGCTTGTCCGACCGAGTGCGTAGTCGGTGTCCTCCATCGGTATCCCTAACCAGCAGTATTTACCTTTAGATGATAGCAGCCTGATACTACAGCTGCACCTTCACGCTGAGTCACCACTGAAGCTGCGCAGCGCACATGCGGCGCAGCCGACCCATCCCTCCCACGATCTGGAACGGCCGCAGTACCCGGTGGCCATTAGGAACCGAATGGTTGTTTCAGGGCCTTCCTGACCGCCATTCGGCTCCTAATCGCGGTTAACGTGACAGTGTGGCTGTAGTGCTAAGCGCACTTATCCGGCGGGGCCATGCCAGAGCGCGGAGGTTGGCGGGGGATATTCTCGCGTATGTCGCCATTGCTTCGAAATACGTGTGGCCACGCGGTCACGCGCGGCAGTGCCCCCGATGCCACCCGCTAGTACTACAGCCGCAGTTTGTGATATTTGAGGTGTTGTCGCTGGTAGTGGCAGGTGCGGGCGCGGGTTTGGTGGCGTCGTCGCCAGCGGGACCAGTGCTCGGTGTGGGCTCGGGAGTGGGTGGGTCGGGTCAGTGTGGCCCAGAGTCGTCTGATTTCGTTGCAGGACAGGGGTAGTAGCTGTCCGTGATCGGTGGTGGTTCCCCTTTTTCCTGTCGGAGGAGTTCGGTACAGGCAGTGACAGTCAGGAATGCCGCGGCGAGCATGGACAGGGTGATATGGCGGTACCAGGCGTGGTATTTGCGGACCTGGTAGTGGTCCAGGCCGGTCTCGTTCTTGGCGCACTGGAAGGTCTCCTCCACGGCCCAGCGCATGCCGGCGACGCGGACCAGCTCGGCCACGGGGACCGGGGCTGTGGTGTGGATGAGGTAGTAGGCCAGTTCGCTGGGTGTGCTGATCGAGCGGCGGACCAGCAGTTGGTGATCGTCGGCGCCGGGGTCGAGCAGGAGCCAGTCGTAGAGACGATGACCTTTGCTGCCCGCCCCGGCCGAGAGCCGCTGCCATCCCCGTTTCGGGGCCATCCTGGCCAGCTCATCGGCGCGCTGGGGTCCGGTCGGGGTGGACAACCGCTGGTCACAGGAGATGGCCATCACGTAGGGGATGTCCTGCCGCTGTAGCCAGGACCGCAGGGCGGGGTTGTCGCCGTAGGCTTCGTCGGCGGTGAACCAGCTGAAGATCACCCCGGCGGCCAGGGCGCGCTCCAGCATCCGCCGGACCAGCTCGGGTTTGGTCGCGAACTCCACGTCCTCGCCGATTCCGGCCTCGCTGCGGCGCGCCCGGTCGGTGCACCAGGACGCCGGTAGGTACAGCTCCCGATCGATCAGTGCCCGGCCCCGGGTCGAGGCGTAGGTCAAAAACACCCCGAGCTGACAGTTCTCGATCTTCCCGGCCGTGCCGGAATATTGGCGTTGCACCCCGGCGGATTTGGTGCCTTTCTTCACGAACCCGGTCTCATCAGCTACCAGCACACCGCTAGGGCCGCTGAGCCAGTTCAGCACATACCCCCGCAAGTCGTCACGCACCGCGTCGGCGTCCCAGGAGTAGAAGTTCAGCAGCCGCTGCATCCCGTCCGGGGTGAGGTCCCCGGCCGCCTCCGCGATCGACCAAGAGTTCTTCCGCTCGGTATCCGAGAGCAGCCCCAGCAGATACATCCGGGCCCGTCGGCGTGACTCCACCTGCGCGAATCGGCCCGCGACCAGCGCGAACACGTCCTCAAACCCCACCCGCCACCGCCCCAGACAATCATCGACCACCACGGACGACGCGGCAACCACACCCTCATCAAGTACCAGCACACCCTGAAGCCCACCACGCGAAGACCGCCCCCAGGATCATCCACGAGCAGGATCACACTCTGCGGCTGTAGTACTAAGCCAGGCGCAAACCGTCGAGTACTCTGCCGTGTTCCTGTCGCAGGCGTCCCGCTAAGCTGACGTCATGAAAACAACAGCGCTGCGCGAGATACGCTTGACGGCGTTCAAGTCGTTCAGAAATTCGACGCTGCCGGTTGACCCGGTGACGGTACTCACCGGCCGAAACAGCAGCGGAAAGTCAAATGCCTTGGACGGGATCGAGGTGCTGTCACGGCTCGCAAGTGGTGACGAGCTGACTGACGCTCTCGACGGCCGCAGGCGGGAGGGTGGACCTATTCGCGGCGGATCTCGAGGATGTGCACCTTGGAATCAACCGGTCAGTGCACCATCCTGCTTGAGCAGGAATTCATCGAGTTTCTCGGCGGGTGTCATCCAGTTTAGCGTCTGGCGTGGACGGCCGTTCAACCGGGCGGCGATGGCGTCCAG
>JBQTGW010000007.1:0-37711 GCA_052390495.1 Pseudonocardiales bacterium | reverse complement strand
TTCTCATGCTCTGCTTCGAAATACCGGTGACCACGACGCTCTGCTGTCGTCGAGTTCGACACCAGGGCTGTCCGCCGCCGTGCGGACAGCCCTGGTGTCGAACTCGACGCACACAGGGCCCGCACGTACGCCAGTCGGCCCAATTTCAGTCCTCAGGACGGCGCGCAGGACCCCACACGGAGCGAAACGTCCACTGGGTCTAGCGTATTTCACCTTGCCTAACTTATGGTAGGCGCACCTAAGTAGGTGACCCTCGATCGGGGGATAGAAGGAGGCGTTGGTGACGTCGACCGCTACCCGTCCGCCACCGCGTAGCCAGCCGCCGATGATCATGTCACCCAGTTCGGGCAGGCTACGGCGGCGCCGCTTGCTGATCGTCGCCGGACTTCTGGGGCTGGTGACGCTGGCCGCGCTGGCCAGCCTGGCGGTGGGGGCCAAGCCGATCCCGATCGGCGCGGTGTGGGATGCGATCTGGTCGCCGACCGGCACCGAGGACGACATCGTGGTCCGCTCGCTGCGGGCGCCGCGCACCGTGCTCGGGATCGGGGTGGGCATCGCGCTGGGGATCGCGGGGGCGCTGATGCAGGGGCACACCCGCAATCCGCTGGCCGATCCCGGTCTGCTCGGGGTCGAGGCAGGCGCGGCCTTCTTCGTGGTGATGGGTATTTACGCCCTCGGTGTGACGAGCCTGTACGGCTATGTGTGGTTCGCCTTCGCCGGGGCGTTCGTGGCCAGCGTGTTGGTGTTCACGCTGGGGTCGCTGGGCCGGGGCGGGCCGACGCCGGTGACGCTCGTGTTAGCCGGGGTGGCGGTGAGCGCGCTGCTCGGCGCGCTGACCTCGGCGGTGATTCTGGCCGACCTCGAGACCTTCGACGTCTTCCGGTTCTGGGCGGTCGGCTCGCTGGCCGGTCGCGACGCCGGGATCGCGGCCCAGGTCGCGCCGTTCCTGCTGGTCGGGCTGCTGCTGGCGGTGCTGAACGCACCGGGGCTGAACCTGCTGGCGCTGGGCGAGGACATCGCCAAGGGGCTGGGCCAGCGAGTCGCGGTGACTCGCTGGACCGGGTTGGTGGCGATCACGCTGCTGACCGGCTCGGCGGTGGCGGCGTGCGGGCCGATCGGGTTCGTCGGCCTGGTGGTGCCGCATGTGGCGCGGTGGCTGACCGGGCCGGATCACCGTTGGCTGCTGCCCGCGGCCGGGCTGACCGGCGCGGTGCTGGTGCTGGCCGCCGACGTGATCGGCCGGGTAGTGGTGCGGCCGGGTGAGCTGCAGGTGGGCATCGTACTCGCGCTGGTGGGCGCACCGTTCTTCATCGCCGTAGTACGCCGCCGCCGACTGGTGACGCTGTGAGCGCTGAGCTGACCGCCGGAACAACCGGGACGCTGCGCCGGGAACGGGTGGCCGGGCGGCAACCGGTGCGGGTCGGTCGGTTCTCCGGGGTGTGGCGGCCGAGGATGATCACGGTGACCGTGGTCGGGCTGGCCCTGATGGTGCTGGCGGCGGCGCTGAACATCGGCCGAGGTGACTTCCCGATCTCGGTCGGCGAGGTGCTCGGTGTGCTGACCGGCGCAGGCGACCGTACCCACCAGTTCATCGTGCTGGAGCTACGGCTGCCGCGCACCCTGACCGGGATCCTGGTCGGTGCCGCGCTCGGGCTGTCCGGCGCGATCACCCAAGCAATCGCCCGCAACCCGCTGGCCAGCCCGGACGTCCTGGGAGTCACCGCGGGCGCCAGCGCCGCCGCGGTCGCCGTGATCGTGATCGGCGGTAGCTACGGCGCGGTCGGCGCGACGCTGGCCATGATCGGGCTGCCGATCGCCGCGCTGATCGGCGGGCTGGGCGCCGCCACGCTGGTGTATGCGCTGGCCTGGCGGCGCGGTATCGAGGGCAACCGGCTGGTGCTGGTGGGCGTCGGGATCGGCGCGGTGGCCGCGGCGATCACCTCCTGGCTGCTGGTCAACGCCCAGCTCTACGCCGCCGCCCAGGCCGCGGTGTGGCTCGTTGGCAGCCTCAACGGCCGCGGCTGGGAGCACGTCATACCGGTCGGGCTGGCGGTGGGGGTGCTGGTGCCGGTCGCGCTGCTGCTGGCCTTCGGGCTGGGGGCGCTGCAGTTCGGTGACGATACCGCCCGCGGGCTCGGGCTGCGGGTTGACCGGGCCCGCACGGCGTTGATCGTCGTGGCGGTCGGGCTGGCCGCGGTGGCCACCTCGAGCGCGGGCCCGATCTTCTTCGTCGCGCTGGTGGTGCCGCAGATCTGCCAGCGGCTGGTCGGCGCGGCCCGCCCGCCGCTGCTGACCTCGGCGGTCTACGGCGCGCTGCTCACGGTGAGCGCCGACCTGATCGCCCGCACCTTACTGGGCACCGAGCTGCCGGTCGGCATCGTCACCACGATCCTCGGGGCCCCCTACCTGATGTACCTGATCGTCCGAGGCAACCGAAGGGTCTCGATCACATGAGCGTCCGACTGAAGGCGTGTGACCTGCGGCTGGCCTACGGCGACAACGTCGTCGTCGATGGGCTGGACCTCGACGTGCTCGACGGCACCGTGACCGCCGTGATCGGCCCGAACGGCTGTGGCAAGTCGACCCTGCTACGCGCGCTGGCCCGGCTGATGCCCACCAAGCACGGCCACGTGCTGCTGGATGGCAAACGGATCGACAAGCTGCCCACCCGGGAGGTCGCGAAGATCCTTGGCGTCCTGCCGCAGGCCCCGATCGCCCCGGAGGGCCTCACAGTTGCCGACCTGATCTCCCGCGGCCGCCACCCGCATCAGGCCTGGTACCGGCAGTGGTCCTCGGACGACGAGGCCGCGGTCGCCGAGGCGCTGAGCTGGACCGGGATGACCGAGTTCGCCGAGCGGACCGTCGATCAGCTCTCCGGCGGCCAGCGCCAGCGGGCGTGGATCTCGATGGCGCTGGCCCAGGGCACCGACCTGATTCTGCTCGACGAGCCCACCACGTTCCTGGACCGGGCCCACCAGGTCGACGTGCTCGACCGGGTGGAACGGCTGCACACCGAGGCCGGGCGCACCGTGGTGATGGTGCTGCACGACCTGAACATGGCCGCCCGCTACGCCCAGCGGCTGATCGCGATGCGGGCCGGGCGGATCGTCGCTGACGGCACCCCGGCCGAGGTACTCACCGAGCCCCTGCTGCGCGAGGTGTTCGAGCTCGACGCCCACGTGCTCACCGACCCGGTGGCAGGCACCCCGCTGATCGTGCCCATCGGCCGTCGCAACCGCCAGCCGACCGCCCCCGACGTCCCCGCCGCCACCAGCACCACCTCATAGCCCGACATCGCCGGAAGGAACCCCGCCATGCCCATCGCCCTGCTCAACCGGCCCGCTCCGATCGACGACGATGCCACCCGCAGGCAGTTCCTCATTGGCGGTGCATCGCTGGCCGCGCTGCTCGCCGGCTGCGGCACGTCCGCCCCGGCACCGGGCGCCGCACCCGACAGGGGCGGCGGCTTCCCGGTCACCATCGACCACCAGTTCGGTAGCACGACCATTCCCCGGCCGCCCGAGCGGGTGGTCAGCGTCGGGCTGACCGACCAGGACGTACTGCTCGCGCTGGGGATCAAACCCATCGCCGTGACCGACTGGTTCGGGTTGGAACATCCAGCCGCGACCGGGCCGTGGGCGTTGCCGCAGCTGGGCGAGGCCCGACCAACGGTGTTGGACAGCGTGGACAGCGGATACCCGTATGAGCAGATCGCCACGCTGCGCCCGGACCTCATCGTCGGAGTCCACTGGGGACCGACCGAGGAGGCCGACTACACCAAGCTGGCCCAGATCGCTCCCACCGTCGTCGCAACACCCGAGTTCGCCACCGTGAACATGCCCTGGCAACAAGCGACCACGCTGATCGGCCGGGCGGTAGGGCAGAGCACGAAGGCGGCGGAACTGGTGGCCGGGGTCGAGGAACGGTTCGCCATGGCCCGGGCCCGATTCCCCCAGTTCAAGGGCGCCACCGCCGTTCCCGCTTACCACACCGGCGAACAGTTCGGCTGCTACGGGCCCGAGGAAGTCCGGGGAAGATTTCTGACCTCGCTGGGGTTTGTCCTGCCCCCGGGGTTAGCCGAGCTCGTCGTGCCTGGCGAGACCTTCGTCCAGGTCAGCAACGAGCAGCTCGCGCTGCTGGACGGCGACCTGGTGGTGTGGTTCGCCTACAACGAGGACACCCAGAAACTGATCGAGAACAATCCTGTCTACCAGTCGCTCAAGATCGCCAGAGAGGGGCGCGGGGTGTTCATCGGCAACGGCGACCAGGCAACGATCGCCGCCGCCCTCGGCTTCAGCACCGTGCTGAGTCTGCCGTACGCGCTCGACGGACTGTTACCGAAGCTGGCCGCCGCACTGGACGGCGACCCGGCCACGTCATGACCAGCTCAGTCGCCACCGGTCCGGACATTCGGGACGGCCGAGGCATCCGCCGCCCGATCGGAACAGTGCCCGCCCGCACCGGCGCCGCGCTGCTCATCGCATTGCTGACCGCGACCGGCTGCGCTGGGCCGGGTACGGAACCTACCGGGGAGCCGACGGCCGGGTCAGGTGGCGCCTTCCCGCGCACCGTCACGCATGCGATGGGCAGCACCGAGATCGCCGCGGAGCCGACCCGCATCGTGGCCCTCGACCAGACCTTCGTCGATGCCGCGCTCGCCCTCGACACACCGGTGCTGGCCTTCACCGACATCCGAGGCCGCACCGGCGGGCCACCGACCTACCTCGCCGGGCCGCTGGACCGGCTGGCCCCGGACGCCCGCTCGGTGGGCGAACTCGCCAACCCGAACCTGGAACAGATCGCCGCGCTGAAACCGGACCTGATCGTCTCGGCGAAGGTCCGCCACGAGGCGATCTACGACGAACTGAACCGGATCGCGCCCACCGTCTTCGACCCGGCGTCGGAGAAGAAACCGCGATGAAAGAACTCTTCCCGGAAGGGCTTATACCATGTCACCACTGGTAACCAGCGACGGCCTGCACGACGATGTGAACCGCCGCTCCTCACCCTGTTCGACCCGCGCCAGGACGGCCCACCGTACGGGTTCGTCGATGGTCCCGTGCAGGGCCAGGTAGAGACGATCTCCCCGATCATTGCCATCGACGGCATCAAGAATCCGGCCGAGGTGATCACGCGTTTCACGCAGCTCGCCGTTGCGGCAAAGCCCGGATTACGCACCGTCGCCCTCTACGCCTCCCCCACCTCGGGGATCTTTTTCTGCCGACCCACCACATTCCCCGGTCTGCGTCAGTTGCAGGAGCTCGGCCTTGAGCTGGTGGTACCGGAGGGGGGAACCGAGGACATCAACGAGGACTTCACCAACGATCAGGGAGACCCATGACGATCACGTTCGACCGCCCAGCCCCGATCCACGACGACGCCACCCGCCGGCAGTTCCTCATCGGCGGAACGGCGCTGGCCGCGCTGCTCGCCGGCTGTGCGAGCACTGAACCGACACCGGAGGCTCCGGCTGCGAGTACGGGATTCCCCGTCACCATCAGCCACAAGTACGGCAGCACCGAAATCCCCAAGGTCCCGGAGCGGGTCATCGCCGTCGGCCTGACCGAGCAGGACACGCTGCTGGCGCTCGGGGTAACGCCGGTCGCGACGCGGGAGTGGTTCGGCGAACAGCCAGGTGCGCTGTGGCCGTGGGCACGTGACCAGGCTGGCGGCGCCACCCCGGATGTCCTGGCGTATGAACTCAACTACGAGAAGATCGTCGCACTGCGTCCCGACCTCATCCTTGCAGTGAGCTGGGGGATCACCGAAGAGGAGTACCCGAAGCTGTCACAGATCGCCCCGACCGTCGCGCAGTCCTACGACTTCGTCGATGGCGGCACCCCGTGGCAGGACCAGACCCGAATCATCGGCCGAGCCCTGGGCCAGGAACAGCGCGCCCAGGAGTTGGTCACCGCCGTCGAGACCCGGTTCGCCGAGTCGCGGCGGGCCTACCCCCAGTTCCCTGGGGCTACCGCAGTCGCCGCCTACGACTTCGGCGACAGACAGCTCGGGATCTACGGCCCGCAGGATCCACGGGCCCGGATCCTGACCTCGCTGGGCTTCGAGGTGCCCCCGCGCGTCGTCGAGCTGGTGGGCAACGAGTTCTACGCCACGATCAGCACCGAGCAACTCGAGCTCCTGGAGGCCGACGTGCTGGTCTGGATCGTGTACACCGAGGCAGGGCCGGCCTGCTCACCGGCTGTAGCACGGCCGCCCCGGCGCCGGGCGCCACACCCGACGAGGGTGGCGGCTTCCCGGTGAGCCTCGAACACAAGTACGGCTCCACCACGATCAACGGCATGACCTCCGTGATGTCCGGCGAAGACTACGAGAAGCTGACGAAGATTGCCCCGACGGTCGCCGACTCGAAGAACTACCCCGACTTCAGCACTCCGTGGCAGGAGCTGGCCCGCACGGCCGCCCGTTCCTTCATCACGGCGGACCCCATCTACCAGCGGCTCGATGTGGCTCGTACGGGACGGGCCGTCTTCGTGGAGGACAAGCTTCTCGTCGACGCCCTGGTCGCCGGGACTTGATCCAGTCTGTCGTGCTGACTATCCGCCACATCCTCGGCCCTAGCCGCCCGATGAACGATCACCTCAGGAGGAACTCGATGGGTACCGCTGTACTTGACCGTCCTGCCCCGATCCGCGACGACGCGACGCGGCGGCAGTTCCTGATCGGTGGCGCGGCACTGACCGCGCTGCTCGCCGGCTGCGGATCCGACGCCGAACCGTCGCCGGACGCCCCGGCCGACGATGGCCGATTCCCCCGCACCCTGGTGGGCAAGGAGGGCACAGCGACCATCCCGGCGGAGCCGCAGCGAGTCGTCACCGTCGGGTTCCAGCGCGACACCGACACCGTGCTGGCCCTGGGCGTCACACCGATCGCCATGGTCCGGCACGACCAATTCGAGAGCGGCAGCGCGCCGTGGGTGGAGGCGGCGCTGGTAGGCGCCACGCCACAGCTGCTGGCGGGTGCGGCCGGGCTGCCGTTCGAACAGATCGCCGCCCTGCGCCCGGACCTGATCGTGGCCACCGACGACTACGAACTGACCACCAACTACGCCCGCCTCACCCAGATCGCTCCCACCGTGTCCTACCTGGGCGGGGTCGAGAGCGACACCTGGCAGCAGCGAACCACCCACATCGGCGCCGCGCTCGGGCGGGATGAGCAGGCGCAGCAGCTCGTCACGGACACCCAGCTCCTGGTCACGCAGGCCGCGATGGCCAACCCGGCCTTCGCCGGTAAGACGTTCAGCCGCTTCTACGCCTACGAGGGCGAAATCCGGGCGATCACCGGCGCCGACGCATCCGTGACACTGCTGGAAGACCTCGGCTTCAAGGTCGCACCCGAGGTCGCCGCGCTCCCGCAGAACGACACCCCGGGGCGGGCCAGCGTCAGCCTGGAGAACCTCAGCGTCCTGGACACCGCCGACCTCATGCTGGTCTCGTACCCGTCCCCCGCCGACCGGACCTTCATCGAATCGAGCCCACTCTTCCCGCAGCTGAACGCGGTCAAGAACGGCACCTACGTCGTGTTCGAGCAGTCAGTCGCCCTGGCACTGGGCTTCCCCTCGGCGCTGTCCATTCCCTACGGGCTGGACCGGATGGTGGCCGCAATCGCCGACGCGTTGACCTGATTCAGCTACCTCGACCACCTGGAGGACTCGATGCCCAGTACCCTGCTCGACCGTCCCGTCCCGATTCACCGCCCGCGACGCTCTGCTCGCCGAGCTCGCCCAGCGGTCCGCCCTGGACGGCTGCGCCGATGTTGTGCTCGACGACGAACTGATCGGCCGGCTGCTCGGCGACCACGACCGGCCACCGATCCCGCACACCGAACTGCGGTTCACCCTCGCCGCCGCAACACCACGAGATCTCGACCGCGGCGCGTTCACGTTGACGGTGGTAAGCGGCGCCCGCCACGCCGGGGTCACGGCCGCCCGATTCCTGCACCTGCTCACCCCGGGCGAACTGGAGCGTTTCCGCCGCGTCTACGCGGGCCTGCCAGCCGCCATGCCCGGCGCCGACCTCGTGCAGCTGTCCGGGCCTGCGCTCCAGACCCGCCTGGCTACCGTCGCCCGCACCCCCGGACTGCTGCCCGTCCTGCCCGTCGGTGACTTCCACCCCGATCCGCAGTGGACGCTGGCTGACCTGGCGGTGGCCGGCGATGGTCAGCGGCTGTGGCTGGTGTCGCGCACCACCGGGCGGCCGGTCGAACCGCTGCTGGTCAACTGCGTGCGCCTGCCGAACCTTCAGCAGCCACTCATCCGGTTCCTGACAGACGAGTTCGGCCACGGCCGCCAGCATCCGATCACCGACAGCCTCGGTGTAAGTCGCGTCGCGTAGCAGGTCGACAGCGTGTTTCAACTGTCCCACAGCGGCCTCGCGGCTGAGGCCACCGCCGATGGCGACACCGCACCCGCGTTCAACACTGACTCTGCGCTCGACACCGCGATTGCTGACTTATTCACCCTCGACCGGCGTGTGGAAACCGCCGAGGATCTGACTGGCTATGCATGCTCCGGCGGCTGCACAGACAACGGCTGTTCCGCGCGTTCAACCTGCTGACAGGCCACAGCGGGGCACCAGTTCCGGCCACCCGAGAAACGCGTGCCCCGCAACGCCGGTCACCTGACATGTCGGCAAGACACTCATGGCACGTTCCCCGTTCTCTGCCTGTTCACCTTTTCCGGTTCTGGCCCGTATCCCGCTGCTGTCCGCTGCCGATTCCCGGGAGACAGTGCCGGGGGCAGACGCGCTGTTAGCGGAGGGGATGTTCCTGGCCTCTCGCCGGGTCGGCTCCGGGGTGGACATCCCTGGGCGCGATCGCAGTCGAATGGAGATCACCCGCCGCAGCTATGAGATCCGGGCACGGTTGCGGCCGGTCCCGCATATGGTCTTCGCCGGTGTCGCCCTCGCCCGGTTCACCGGCCAGGGCGACACCGGCGAATTTGCGGCTGAGCGCTGGGCACCGTGCCCGCACCAACCCGAGCGCTGCCTGGCTGGCGACTGTGTGCGATCAGATCCTGACCGACCCGGCTGCGCTGTCCGCGCTGACGCTCACCACCAGCAACGTGGTCACGCGTCGCGGCCCGCGCCTGGAACATGAGCGGCCGGCCAGCAGCGACGCCAGGCCACAGCACGTGTCGGTCCGGGCTACGGAGGCCACCACGCTCATCATGAGCCTCTGCGCGGCCGGGGCGAGCGTCAGCGAAATACACGCAAAGGCCGCCGAGCGCTGGAATGTCCCTGAACCGGTCGTCCGCGCCATGCTCATCGAACTGCTCCGTGATGGGTTCCTGCTGACCGACCTGCTACCCGGTGACGTCACTGTTGACCCGCTCGGTTATCTGGTTGACAAGCTCACCCCAGGCCATCGGCTGCGGGCGCCTTTGGCCAGGCTGCGTCGGCTGCTGGTGGAAGCCGACTATTACCGCCCCGGCGATCCGGTCCGGCTGGACACGCTGAGGGATGCCAGGAACCTGGCTGATCAGATCAGCTTCTGTGAACGGCCCCTGACCGCCGACAACGCCGCTGACGCGCACATCGTGCTGCCCGCCGCGCTGGCCGGTGAGACAGCCACAGCGGCGGGCGTGCTGTGGCGGGCCGGTTTCGGCCAGGGATCGCTGACCCACTACCACGAACGGTTCTTGGAACGATACGGCGCACACCGGTCCGTCCCGCTGCTGGACGTTACCGACCCGGCCATCGGCCTCGGCATCGATGCAGCATCTCCCGATCTTGACACGGTTGACGTGCCGGACCGGCGGACGAAAGTGCTTGCCTGCCTGATTGGCCGCGCCGCCGCGAACGGCGGCGTTGAGGTCGTGCTTGATGACGCCGATATCACCGAGCTGGCGGACAGCCAGCCGCCGGATCTGCCGACGTCCCGCACGGCCGAGATTTGCGTCCGGGTCATCGCCGCCACCCCGGAGGATCTGGCCGCTGGACGGCTGCGGCTTGCTGTATGTCCCGGCGGCTCGCTCGACGCCGGGACGGCGCTGGGCCGGTTCACCGGGCTTCTCCACGCTGCCGGACAGGACTGCGACGACGCAGGGCTGGTCGCGGAAATCGTCGCGCGTCCCCGTGTCGCGGAAGGCATGACGCTGGCCCAGCCGACCGGCCTCGCGGCGCGACGTATCCCGGTGGGCGTGCCTGCCGAGCCAGGCGACCTGTCGCTCGACGACCTGTTGCTGGTCTCCGACGGCCACCGCCTGATCTTGTGGTCGTCTAGCCAAGACCGGCCCCGACCTCGGCGCGATCCGCCCGGCCTGGAGCGCCCGGCACGACGCCCTGGCCACTTACCGAGAACTCCTCGATCCGGCGCGGCGGGCCGATTGCACGTCGTCACTGATCCACATGCACCTCAACCGGCTGCTCGGGGACATGCGGTTCGAACCCCATCGCAGCGATAGCCCCGTGCCCCCGGTTGGCGGCGGTGGAGGTATGGCCGCGGATGGTGTAGGGGCCTTGGGTGCGTGTCTGGATGGTGCGGCGTCCGGAGATGTTCTGCTGGATTCTGGCTGGTCTCACTATCTGTGCGAAGTCGGCAGGCTGGGTGAAAACTCGAAATAGTGAAGCGTAAACCCCCACTCGGTACCACGAAGCACTACAGCGAGCAGCCGTTCCAGCAGCTAGAGGACGTTTGTCAGCCAGCCGAGTCGCCGGTCGGCTACCAGCGATGAACCCCTGAACGTGGGACAACGATGTACACATGTCTCAATCATCCGGTAACTTCCTTATTACGCTCAAAGCTGGAAAATCCAGCGATGACAGGTAAGGAGAAATGGTGAGAATCAAGCGCAGTATCGCCATCCCAGTCACCCTCGCCGCTACCCTCGCGATTGCGATGGGTCTAGCCGCACCCGCTTACGCGGAGATTACAACCCAAGAGTGCAAAAATAGAGGGGGCACCGTGTACCGCGGGGCATGCGAATTCTACGTCAGTGATACTCCTCAACAACCAGGATCTGCACTTCCTCCCAGTTCTCCTCCTTCCAGCTCTCCTACTCCCAGCTCTCCTACTCCCAGCCCTTAAGGCGGTGGTGATCCCGCACACCCCAGTTGGTAACGGTTAGTGGCGTTCCGCAGGTGGGTTGGCGGTACTTGAAGGGCGGCCAACTGGCCAGTGCAGCTCGAAGCGGGCGCCGCCGTCGGGGGCCTCGCCTGCACGGGCGGTGCCGCCGTAGCGGCGTACGGTCTCGGCGACCAGGGCCAGGCCCAGGCCGGTGCCACCGGTGTCGCGGTCGCGGTCGTCCTGTACCCGGTGGAAGCGGTCGAACACCCGTTGGCGGTGCTCGGAGGGCACGCCCTCGCCATCGTCGTCGACCAGCAGGCGCACCATGCCGGTACCAGGCAGCACTGCCACCCGCACGGTGTTCCGGGCGTGCCGCACGGCGTTGACCAGCAGGTTGTCCAGCACGCGGGCGACGTCGCTGGGCGCGGCGTGTAGCACCGCGGGTGCGGGTGCGGTCACCCGCACCGCGATCGGGCCCGGCCGGGCACGGTTCGCCGCATCCCGCACGGCCGCGGCGAGGTCGACCGGTTGGGCGGGCAACCGCTCCCCCGCATCCGCCCTGGCCAGCGTGAGCAGATCGTCCAACAGCGCCGACAGCCGCTGTGCCTCGGCCGCGATGTCGGCCAGGGTTTCCCCCGCCAGCTCCGGGTCGGGATGGGTCACCGCCACCTCGGCCTGCGCGCGGATCGCGGCCACCGGCGAGCGCAGCTCGTGCGCGGCGTCGCCGGTGAACCGGCGCAGTCGCGCCGCTGCGGCGTCGCGGCGGGCCAGCAGGTCGTTGAGCGCCTTGGCCAGCGCCCGCAGCTCGTCGCGCGCGGCGGGTAGCGGCAGCCGGTCCCCGGCAGGCAGCGCAGCCGCCGCCACCCGCATCCGGGCCACTGGGCGCAACGCGAACCGGGCCGCCACCCAACCCGCCGCGCCCATCGCCATCGCGGCCAGTACCGCCGTCACCGAGAGCGCCCCCGCCGTCCGGCCGATCAGCACGGCATGGGCAAGCGACTCGGCGCCCGCCACGACCAGCCGCGGCGTGCCGTCCGGTGCGCTCACCACCCGCCCGAGCCAGCGCGTCGGGTCTCCGGGTTTGCCCGGCGAATACGTCCACGCAGGCAGCCCGGCCAGTAGCCGCTGCACGTCCCAAGTGGACAGGGGGGTCGGGCCGGCACCATCGACGGGTGAACCGGCCCGGTCGAGCACTCGCACCTCGATGTCACCGTCGGTGGGCGGCGGCACCGGCCGCCCGGCCACCACCGACGGCGCGGCGGCCGCCACCGCGGCGGCGAGCTCACCGTCCAGCGCGTCGGACAGGGTTCGGTGCACCACCGCCGTCGAGGCCCTGGCCAGCAGCAGGAACAACACCAAGCCCACCGCCGTGACCACTACCGCAACCCGAAACGGCAGCGGGCGGGCCGCCCACATCCGGCGCAGCCGGTTCACAGTCCGTCCTGCGCACCGACCACGTAGCCATGCCCGCGCACCGTCTGCAACACAGCACCCGCGCCCACGGCGTCGAGCTTGCGACGCAGGTACCCGATGTAGACCTCCACCACATTGCGGCTGGCGGCCTGCTCGCCACCCCACACGGCGCGCAGCAGGTCCTCCTTGCTCAGCACACTGCCCGCCCGGCGGGCCAGCGCGTGCAACACCGCGAACTCCCTCGGCGAGAGCTGCACCGGCTGACCGGCCCAGCTCACCCGCCGCCGGTCCGGGTCGACCACCAGCTCACCGAGGGTGAGCACGACCTCCCGGTGCTGGTCAGCCTGCCTGCGCAGGACAGCGCGCAGCTGCGCCACCAGCACGACGAAGGAGAACGGCTTGACGAGATAACCGTCGGCGCCCAGGTCCAGCCCATCGGCCTGGTCGACCTCGCCGTCCTTGGCCGAGATGAGCAGCACCGGCGTGGCCACCCCGGCCGCCCGCATCCGCTCCAGCACCCGATACCCGGAAAGCCCTGGCAACATAATGTCCAGCAACACCGCGTCAAAACTGCCGGTCAGCGCAGCGCGCAACCCACTAGGCCCGTCCGGCGCGGTAACAACCGACATCCCCTCAGCCCGCAGCCCCCGCTCCAGCGCACGCCGCACCCCCACCTCGTCATCAACCACCAACACCCGCGCACTCACAGCGCACAGCATGCCCGACCAATGAACACGCCCGAGGGGGGTGACGGTGGCACCGGAGGTCGGCTCCGACCCGTAGGCTGCGTCCTTGATCAAGTAATCGAGTTTCGGGCGGTGTTTCGTCGCTGTACTGCCGACGAGGGGTGCCGCTGCACATGGGGGAAGGGGAGTTCCGTGTTGACAAAGCGTTTTCTGGTGGGGGTTATGGCCGGGGCGATCATGGTGGGATCCACGGTGGCCGCCTACGCTGCCATGGCACCGGGGGGTCAAGATCCGCAGTTGGTCACCCCGCAGCCCGGCACGCACAACGTTCGGCCTATCCCCTGGCAGCATGCCAAGACGCTGGACGACCGGACGGTGCGGGTGTCATACGACAGCGGGGTCGACCCCTGCTACGTCCTGGACCATGCCGCTGTCGACTACGGCGCCGACAAGGTGACCATCACGCTGTACGAGGGCAGCAGTCCCCTGGCTCAGGGCCAGGCCTGCATCATGATCGTCGTCAAGAAGGCGGTCGACGTGACACTGGCAGAACCACTCCGCAACCGCGCCATCGTCGATGGAGCAGCACAGGGTTGACCAGAGCCAACCGCAGGGGTCGGGAAAACCGCACGTCTCAGGGGTTTCTCAAGGTCTCAGGCCCTTCTCAGCGGGGGTGGAGCAGCATCGTCGGTGAACCCCCAGATGAGCATCGGGGCACATGCGGGAGGAAGCGATGAAGCTATCGACGGTGGCTATGGCGACGGCAGCGGCGGGCGCGATCGGGCTCGGAGTGCTGACTGTGCCCGCCGGTGCCGGATCGCAACCCGACTTACCCGAGGTGTCCGCCGAGGAGCTGGTGGCCTCGGTGCTCACCGCGGAGGCTCCGGCGTTCGGCGGCACTGTCGAGGTGGACAACGCCTTGGGCCTGCCCGCGCTGCCGGGGGGAATGCATGACACGCCGTCACCGCTCACCCAACCGGTGACGACCTTTCGGGTCTGGTCCGACGGTCAGGGCCGCGGGCGACTGGCGCTGCCCTCCCCAGGTGGCGAGCAGGTGGTGATCGAGGACGGCACGACGCTGTGGCGCTACGACTCGTCCTCGCGTACCGCGACCGCGCTGGAGCACGGCGCCGTACCCGCCCCGGATCGCGCCCCGGTGGCCGACCCGGCCGAAGCGGCCCGGGAGCTGATCGGCGCGGTCCAGGACAGCAGCACGGTGGCCGTGGACGGCACCGCCGAGGTCGCCGGACGACCGGTGTATGAACTCGTGCTCACCCCCAAGCCGACCGAACGGACCATGCTGCGCGAGGTAAGGGTGGCGGTGGATTCGGTCGAGCGGGTGCCGTTGCAGCTCACCGTGCTGGCCAATGGCTCCACCGACCCGGCGTTGCAGATCGGCTTCACCGACCTGGCCGTCGGCCCGCAGGACCCGGCGCTGTTCCAGTTCACGCCACCCGAGGGCGTAGCGGTCGAGCGCGCCGAGCCACCGCAGGCCCCAGCAGACCATTACCCGGATCTGCATGACGGCGCGGGAAGCATGATCCGTCACCTGGGCGAGGGCTGGGACACCGTGGTGATCGGGCAGCTCCCGAACGCGGGTTCAGGAGCCGAGACCGACCCGCTTGCGATGGTCAGCCAGCTCGGCCGCCCGGCCAGCGGGCCGTGGGGCGATGGCTGGGTTGTGCAGACCGCGGTGGGCACCGTGCTGGTTGCCGCCGACGGGCGAATCGCTGCCGGAGCCGTTCCGCAGCAGGTGCTCGAGGAGGCTCTGACCAGTTGATCGCCGACTCGATGATCACCAGCTCGATGACCGTTGACTCGACGACCCAGCCGGGGGCCCCGCCACAGGCACCGCAGGACACCCCGGCGATCCGGGTCCGGGGCCTGCGCAAGGTGTTCGGCCGCACGGTGGCGGTGGCCGGGGTGGACCTCGACGTGCCTGCCGGCTCGGTGCTCGGGGTGCTGGGCCCGAACGGCTCCGGCAAGACCACGATGATCCGGCTGCTGCTGGCGCTGTCGCGCCCCACTGCGGGGACCGTCGAACTCCTCGGCGCGCCGGTGCCCAAAGCCGCAGGTGAGGTGCTCCCACACGTCGGTGCGCTGGTGGAGGGCCCCGGTTTCCACCCGTTCCTTTCCGGGCGGGAGAACCTGCTGCGCTGCGCAGCCGCTGAGCCGCTGCTGCCGACCAGGGCGATCCCGGACACGGTGGACGCTGCCCTGGCCAGGGTGGGTCTGACGGCTGCCGCGACCCGGCGGTACCGGGCCTACTCGCTGGGCATGAAACAGCGCCTCGGCCTGGCCGCGGTGCTGCTGGTGCCCCGGCAGCTGGTCGTGCTCGACGAGCCAACCAACGGCCTCGACCCCGCCGGTACCCGGGACGTCCGGCGGATCATCGCCGAACTGCATGCGCAGGGCGCGACGGTGCTGGTGTCCTCCCACCTGCTCGCCGAAGTCGAGGCGACCTGCACGCATGTCGCGGTACTCGCCCAGGGATCACTGATCGCGGCGGGCCCGCTGGCCACGCTGCTCGACGGCGATGCGCCCGCGCTGGAAATCGCCACCCCTGAGGTCGGCCTCGCTGTGCAGGCGCTCGGCGCAGCCGGGCTCAGCGCCGCACCGAGCCAGATCGGAGTGCGGGGCCCGGACGGGGTGCGGGTCGAGCTAGTTGGGACCGACGCGCCCGCAGTGGTGGCACTGCTGGTACACGCCGGAGTCCCGATACATGAGGTGCGACGGTGGCGGACTGGGCTGGACGAGCTGTTCGCGCAGCTGACCGAGGGAAACGGATCTTCATGAGCACTGCCACCGAGGTGGCTTCGCATCCCGGCATGACGCACGCCAGCGGGGCGCGCGCCCCGCTGATGCGGCTGCTGCGCAGCGAACTGCGCTGGGTGCTGCGCCGCCCGCGGACCCAGATCGCGCTGGGCCTGCTCGCGCTGGTCCCGATACTGATCGGGATCGGCATCGTGGTGGCCGACTCACCGGGCGGGCCACCGCTGTTCCGCCAGGTGGCAGGCAACGGCCTGGTACTGCCGATCGCGGCACTGTCCGTCTCCCTGGCCCTACTGCTACCGCTGGTGGTGGCGATGGCCGCCGCCGACGCACTCGCCGGCGAGTCCGCGCACGGCACCCTACGCGGCCTGCTCCTAGCCCCGATCAGCCGAGCGCGGTTAGTGCTGGTCAAGACGGTCGGCGTGCTGGTCGTCGCAACAGCCGCAGTCACGGTAGTCGTGGCGCTGGGCATCGCCACCGGAGTAGTAATCGTCGGCGGTGGCGACCTGCTCACCCTGTCCGGCACCGAAGTGAGCTTCGCCTCCGGCCTGGCCCGGGTAGCCCTGGCCGCAGCCTGGACCATCGGCCAACTAGCCGCAGTAGGCGCCGTAGCCCTAGCCGTCTCCTCCTTCACCGACCATCCCCTGGTAGTACTGGCGGCGACCCTGGGTGGCGCAATCGTGTTCGGCGTCCTCTACGCCATCCCCGCCCTATCCTGGCTGCACCCCGTACTACTCACCACCGGCTGGCTCGCCATCGCCGACGTCCTCCGCGACCCCCTCCCCCTGGACGCCCTAGCCTCCAGCACCTACCGCGCCGCCTGCTACGTCGTACTAGGCATAGGCATAACCCTCTACCGAACATCCACCCGCGAAGCCTGACCCACCCCACATGGTCACATCAAGATCACGGTGACTGTCCCATCCGACCGTCTCACTGTCACCGGTCCCGACTCCGAACGCTTGTACCGATGAGTTAAATCGACAAGTGTTGTGGTGTTGCAAACAGCCAACACGTAAGATACCCTATCCTGGTGGGACGACACTCGAAAAAGGAGGTGGAGGGGCTCTTGTCTACGCCCGCTCGAAAGGCTGGACAGTAGAACAGACAGCAGCCGGACACAAGTGGGGTTATCTCGCTTGTGGTCGGGGATGCTGGAAACCCATCTGGTCGACACCGAAGTCACCAGGTAATCACGCGAAAGAGATTCGTCGCGTGGTGGATCACTGTACGCACCCCCAGCACTCGAAACCGTGGACAGACAGCAACAGGAGCAACCAAGGCCATGACCGATTGGGAATTCACTCTTGTACTTGCCGGAGCAGACATCACCGATGATGCTACGAGCGATGCGCTTTACGCGGCAACCGACGGGGACATCGAACTATCCGTCATCGACGGCGTGCCCTACACGAGCTTCACACGCACGGGCAACAGCTACCAGCGAGCAGTGCTCGATGCGGTAAAGCAGGTCGAGAACGCGGAAGTCGGCGTGCATGTTGTGCGTATCCAGACCGACGAACTGCTGACTATCAGCGAAATCGCATACCGGACAGGCCGCACGCCTGAGAGCATTCGCTTGCTCATCAGCGGCGAGCGAGGGCCTGGAAACTTCCCCGGTACCGAATCACGGCCGGGGGCACGTAACCGACTGTGGCGGTGGAGCACTGCCGTGGAGTGGTTTCAGGCTTACGACCCCGAAGCTGTAGCTGACTATCTCGCGAGCGTTCCTGATCCCGAGTTCGTCGTCTCGCTCAACGCCGCTCTAGCACTCCGAAATCACTTGTCGAAAGTGGCGAACGCGGAGACTCGCAACGAGATCACGCAACTGGCCCGGCTCGATCTCGCTATGTGAGGCATTCCGCTGGCGGGGCGGGTCGGACGATGATCACCTTGCTGGGGGACCCGCACAGCTGGTCAACCCCACCCCGCGTGTCCTGCACTCATGCACGATGTATCCGCCTCCCATGCCCGCGAACAACGGCGGGGCCAACTGCACAACCAGCGGCGGTACGACAGGATGGCACCATGGCGCAACTCTGGGACGACGAACAGATCAAACATGCCTTGGAAGGGCTGCCCAATTGGCAGCGCGACGGCAACGCGATCGTGCGCACCGCGAAACTGCCCAGCTTCCCCGCGGCCATCGAGGTAGTCCGCGCGGTGGCCGAGATCGCCGAGGCCCGCGACCACCATCCCGACATCGACATCCGCTGGCGCACCCTGACCTTCCGCTGCAGCACCCACTCCGCAGGCGGGATCACCGGCAAGGACATCGACCTCGCCAGCGAGATCGACCAGGTGCTCGCAGGCGCGACAAGCTGAGGGGCTGGCCCGGCCCTTCGTATCGAGCGCGCGAGCGCCCTCCGACCGGGTGCGCAACCAGCCAGCACCCCGCTTGAGCGCATCCCGAACATGCCGACCACGACGCCGCCCGCCATGCAGCACGCCGGGCGAGTCGACGACATAGTCGCTCCGCGTGACCGTGTTCCGCAAGGGCGAGGTCTGGGAAGTCGAGGTCGACAGCGACCGCTACCGCGTGCTCGTGATCTCCAGCAACATGTTCAACCTGGATAGCGGGCTCGGTCACGTACTGGGGATGGAAGTGCGGGACGAACCCGGCCCGTACAGCGTCCCGATTCCGGGCGAACAGGGCTGGCATGTGTGGCCCGCCCACCTCGACAGCACCCCAAAGCGAACATGTGTGCAGCGTGTGGGCTCGGTGAGCCCGGAAACTCTGTCCGAGGCTCACACCCGGCTGTTCATGGTGCAGCATGAATCAACGGTTCCTCCCGGGTAGCTGGGCGGGGCATCGTGCTGCACACAGGGGCCTCTGCGAAGCTGCCATATGAGCTACGATACGACCGCGAGTTCTGATCTTGAGCAAGAAAAAATGAGCACTGGAGGAACCCGATGGAGCACACAGCAGCGGATACCCTCGCCGAGGCGCTCGAAGAACTCGCCAGCGGTACCGCGCGCACCCGTCCGATCTCGGTCAGCCTGCCCGGACCACTTCTCGACGCACTCCAGGCTCTGGCGCAGGACGGCAGGATCACCAGCACATCCGCAGCAGTCACCGAAGCGCTCACCAAGTGGATCTACAATCAACTGCTGCGCCTGACTCTCGACGAGCTCTACGAAGAGCAACCCGACCTCCGGCCGACACCGGAACGGGTCGCCGCAATGGCGCGACGCGTGGGAGTCACCTTGCCGAGCGAAGGAAACCAGGTCGCCTGAGGTGGACGCCGTGCTCGACAGCGGGGGCCTGACCGCGTGGGCACGCCATCGCCCACCGACCGATCTCCTCGACCTCCTCGAACTTACGGCACAGTCCGGCGGTGCAATCGTCGTGCCGACGGTGACCGTGGTCGAGTCGACCACGGGCCGACAACACGAGGACGCTCGGATCAACCAGTTGCTCAAGCGGGTGGTTCCGGACATCTGCACGCTCGAGCGCTCCCGCCAGGCCGCCGCGCTCCGCTTTCGTTGCTCCCGCGAGGTCTCGGCAGTCGACGCCGTGGTCGCCGCGACCGCCGCCGATCGCACTCAAGCAACCGTGGTGACCAGCGATCCCGAGGACCTGCAGGCTTTACTGGCGAACAGGATAAGAGCAGTTCCCATCCTCGCGGTCTGATCTTGCACAGCAACTCGGGCGAACGTGCTGATGCTGCCGACTGTCGCGGATGCGTTGCCCAGCCGTATGGAGATCTCGGAATCGCCTTGCGGCTCGGCGAGCAACATACACAACATCTCATCGGTGATGTATGCTCTCGGCGTGGCGATGCGGCGGTTCCAGATCCTCCTCGACGAGGAGCTCGACGACGCCCTCGAGCGGCAGGCCGAGCTCGAATCGGTGTCCAAAGCCGAACTGCTGCGCAGGTACGCCTGGGAACACCTCAAGCCGCTACCCCCAGTACGTGAGGACCCGCTGTGGGAACTCGTCGGGGTCGATGACGCGGACGATGATCCTGGCGGCGCGGTGGACATCGACGAGATCGTCTACGGAGGTCGGCGCTGATCTTCGTCGATACGTCGTTCTGGTTCGCCCTGCGGCGACGGCACGACCCGAACCACGAGCTGGCAACGGATCTGCTCGAGAAACACGGCGGCCAGCCGTTGCTCACCAGCAACCACGTCCGCGGCGAGACCTGGACGTTGATCAACCGTCGAGAGGGCCACCGAGCTGCCGTGGCATTCCTGGAAGCGCTGTCAAGATCGCCGCGGTTACACGTCGAGCACGTGACCGAGCAACTCGAAACACAGTCCCTGTACTGGCTGCGGCAGCGTGACGACCGCGAGTTCTCCTTCGTAGATGCCACAAGCTTCGCGGTGATGCGCCGCAGGAGGCTGAACGACGCACTCACGTTCGACGGTGACTTCACCGCCGCCGGGTTCGTCGAGCTGCGGTAGCACTTGGATGAGCAAGCCCGTCGGGGCGAGACGAGAAGGGCGTGGTGTGTGCCACCCAGGGTGCGGGATCTGATCAAGCGAGTCGAGGCTGACGGCTGGTATCCGGTCAGTCAGCGTGGGAGTCACCGCCAGTTCAAGCACCCCACGAAGAAGGGTAGAGACACGATTCCGGGCAAGCTGAGCTGGGAGTTGTACCCTGAGCTGGAACGGAACATCCTCCGGCAGGCTGGGTTGATCGGAGGCGACAAGTGAGCGACCCGCACGCGTACGTGATCCTCATCGGCCCGACCCCGGACGGCCACTTCGGCGCGTGGGCGCCCGACATCCCTGGCTGCATCGCTCTAGGTGACACGGTGGAGGAAACCGAGCGAGAGATGCGAGAGGCTATCGCCTTTCACCTCGACGGTCTGCACGAGGACGGGCTGCCGATCCCCACACCCAAGACGGTGAGCGCGACGGTTCGCGTCGCCGCAGCTTAAAGGCTGCGCGTCGCAGCATGTGACGATCGACTGCGAACCCTGGCACTGCGCAGGCTGCGGCAATACTCGCATGAGTAGGGCTGCCCGGCGGTCGCCGTCACCGAGTAGGTGACCGTAGTCGGGGTCTCTGCTACAGAATGTGCACCATGAGAGTGTCCCGTCCGCGCCGCCGGGGTGTGGTTGCCGGTGTGGGCTTGGCGGCCGCCGTGGTGGCGGCTACGGCGTGGATGCTGACACAGGGCACTCGAGGCGCAGAGCTGGCAAACGTGCTGGCGTTGCCGGTGGCGGTCGCCGGGCTGCTGGTAGCGCTGGTCGCGGCCCGATCCGGTTCGGAAAGCACCGACCAACTGCGGCTAACCGCCCGACGGCTGGCTCGGGATGTCTGCGGCCTGGAAACCGGGGTGCTGGCCCGGCTGATGGCCGACACCGGCGACCCCGCACCGGCGGACGTGTCGTTCACCCAGCCAGCGCTGATCTACTGGCGCGTCGATGGCGGTGCGCGACGGGGAACGCTGAGCGAGGTCGAAGGCTATTACCGGAGTTTGAGCTGCGGTCGGCTGGTCGTGCTGGGTGAGCCGGGCGCGGGAAAAACGGTCTTGGCGATCAAGCTGGTCCGTGACCTCGCAGCGGCAGTACTGGCCACCCCCGACGATGTCCGCCCCTTCCCTCCGGTTCCGGTGCGACTGAGCCTCCCGTCGTTCGACCCCGGCGACGTGGCCGCAGCGACGACCGAGGTGATCTCAGCCCGGCTGGACGCCTGGCTGAGCCAGCACCTGGTAACGGTGTTCGGGCTGTCCGGCAAAGTCGCCCGCGCACTGGTAAGAGAGGGACGGATCCTCCCGGTGCTCGACGGGCTGGACGAGATGGACATCGACGACACCCGCCCGTTGCGCGCCGCAGCGGTGATCCGCGCGCTCAACCACCCCTCGACGGGTGGCCTACGCCCGGTAGTGATCACCTGCCGGACCAGCCGTTATCACCAGCTCAGCGCAGCACCCGATGCCACCGATGGCGACCGACCCGCTGGACCGGAGGCCACCCAGCGCAAGGTGGTTCAGGACGCCACCGCGGTAGGCGTCGAACCACTGACCGTCCAGCGCGTGATCGAGTATCTGACCTACCGGTTTCCTGACCCCACCGACCCGGCCCGCATCGAATACCGGTGGCGTCCCATCATCGACCGGCTCACGGCCAACAACAGCGGTGATCCGCTGGTCGCAGCCCTGAGCTCGCCGTTACGACTGTTCCTCACAGTCACCAGCTACCGTCACGACGCCAGCAGACCCAACAATCTGACCAATTTGGACACCGCTGACCAGATCGATAACCATCTTTTCACCCAGCTGGTTCCCGCAGTACTCACGCAGCATCCGGCAACGGGGCGGGAGTACACCGCCGCGACGGTAACCCGGTGGTTGACCACGCTGGCGCGTCACCTCACCTGGCAAGGCGAGCACGGCGGTTCCCCCAGCGACCTATGGCTCCACCTGCTGTGGCCAGCCGCCGGAGAGCGCGCCCCGCGCTACACCGCCGCTGCCCTCATGACCACAAGCGTCACAATACTGTACTTAATAATCTTCGGATTAATTGTCTACGTCGGGGCGTGGGATAGCATTTGGCTGGCTTTCGTCGTAACGGGGGCGACTATCGTAGTAGTAGTTGCCTGGAGAGCGTCACAATGCGCGGTCGATCTCCGACGGCTCGACCTCCGTGACCTGCGTACGTCGGCTGGCCGCCGGCGGATCAGACAGTTTTTTGTGTCCGGGAGCAAACTCGGGTTCAAGGTGGGCTTCATATTAGGATTCTTGCTGTTTTTCGTATTAATAATCTCAGAGGAAGGCGTTGCAATCTCGCTCGCCGGGGGGGTCATTGTGGGTGTCCTATTTGGGTTCGCGTTCGGTTTGGTGGGTGGACTCGTGGGCGCGCTCGGGGCGCATCCACCCTTCATTGATCACCCCTCTCGACTGGTGCGTCAGGGCTTGGTCCACCTCGCCACGGTGACCGTGGTATTCGGGCTCGTGATCGGATTCTTAGCAGGATTCGTTGCCTCGTCTGCCTACGGGAACTGGCTCGAGTTCGGAATTGTGTTTGCGCTCCTGTTCGGGTTTCCGGTCGGGTTCATGTTCGCGGCCAACTCGCCATGGCCGCGCTATATCTTCGCCACCAGGACCCTCGCTCGCCGAGGAGATCTGCCGAGGCGGCCAGCGGTGTTCCTGGACTGGGCCTACGACGCAGGGCTGATGCGTCTCGCCGGGATTTCCGTGCAATTTCGGCATCGGGAGTTTCAAACCTGGCTGATCACCCGCAGTCAGCTATTTGACGACCACGCAACCACGATTTCCAACACTGGTCTAGCGGGCACGGACGGGACCCAGAGATAGCACAGCCGTCTCCGACGTAATGGCTCGGTCATCCGCTGCGGGCAGCCAAGGCAGCCCGGAAAACATACGCCAGATTGTCCCGGGGGCAATCAAGCGGTGTGGTTCACGGACACGTTGGGCGGGTTAGCGAATCGTCGGGTCACGTCCGGTATAGGGTCGCGGACCGGGAGGTAGCCGTGAAGGATCTGGAGCCGACGATACGTACTCGTGAGCTCGGTAAAGGGATACGTCGGGCGATAGCGAAGGTCGGGCTGACCGGCCAGCAGGTGGCCCGCCAACTCGGCTGGCACCCGAGCCAGGTGTCCCGGCTGCTCTCCGGCCGACGCCATGCCACCTAACTGCAGGTCACGGCGTTGCTTGCGGTGTGCCGGGTCATCGGTGCCGAGCGTGACCGGCTGCTGGCCCTGTGCCAGGAGCAGCACACCCCCGGCTGGCTCCAGCAGCACGGCTCCCGGCTGCCCAAACAACTCACTACCCTGATCGACCACGAGAACAAGGCGGTTGCGATCAGCGAGTACCAGGCGATGATGGTGCCCGGCCTGTTACAGACCGGCGACTACGCCCGCGCGATGATCCACGACCCGCGAACGGTTCCGGTGGACGAGGTCGAGGACCGGGTGACCGCCCGGTTGGCCCGCCAGAGCCTGTTCGACCGGGACCGCCCGGTGCGGTTCACCTTCTTCATTCATGAGTTCGCGCTGTGGCTGCCGGTCGGCGGCCGGGCGGTGATGTTCGAGCAGCTGCACCACCTGCTGCGGGAGGCGAGGCGCCCCCAGCTCACCCTGCGCGTGGCGACGTAGGCATCCTGAGCGATCTTGGCCTGGGTGACGTCGTCCAGAGTCACGCAGCCAGACTCCAGGATCTCAGCCCGCACCTGCTCCCAGAGAATCATCTCCGTCATCTCCCATGCCTGCCTTCCAGCTCTGCGACATTCTCAGCGAACCGTCGCTCGGCCAGCGGGATAGCACCAGCTAAACCCCACAGTCCGGTCAGAACATGAGGGAGTGGGGGTTTAGGGGTCCGCTATTCAGTCGCTTGCGCCGGGGGATCAGCTCCACACGTTCCGGCTGGGCCGCTCCAGCCCGATCACCCGAGGCGCCGGGAGGTAGGTCCCGAACACCGCCCCGTTGTCGAAGACGATCCGGTAGCCGTGATCGCCGTCTCCGCCGGGGCGGACGTACTCGGTGACGACGCCCTCACACCCCCGGGTGATCTCGATGTCGGGTCGGTCCCCTGGGGTGCGGACCCACATGGAGTCCGCCAGCCAGGTGACCCGCCAGCCACGGAAGTCACCATCCGGGGGTGGTGAGGGTGGCCCGAGGACCCGGCGCCGCATCCAGGACCCGCACCGACGCCAGTCCACCAGCGCGGGTACCCGCTCGATCCGGCGCAGCACCCGCCAGACCGATCTCGGCAGCCACCACAGGGCCGTCCGGACGCGATACCGGACCAGCGCGGCGCGGGTGGGTGCCCAGTCGGCGTAGCGGACCACTCAGGCACCTCCCGCACAGTCCTGGGCACTGATCTTCGTCCACCCAGTGTCCTCTACTTCGAACGGGATGGGCCGTGGGGTGGTCTCGTTCACCGGCCCCTCACCCTCGGCGTGCACCCGGGTGCGGTAAGAGCTCCGCGCACAGGGGGAGGACACCGTCAACCGCACGGGCTGATCAGCCCGGTGGGTCTCGTCCCGGCCGGAGCCGGGGATGTCCGAGGTGGTGACGGTGCGGCCGTAGGTGCCCCAGGTGTCGAACGGTTTGTACTCGATCTCGAAGGCCATCGGTTCGGTGGGATGGTCGAAAACCAGATCGACCTCGACGGACCGGTCCCGCCAGTAATGCAGCCGGATCCCGCTGTGCAGGGCCAGGGTGTGCAACGTCGCGGCGGCCAGGTTCTCCAGCAACGCGCCCCGCTCGACCGGGTCGTGCAGCGGCGCAAGCCCCCGGCGCTGGAGGTTCCGATCACCTGGACCGGCCACTGATCGTCATAGAACGTCTTGAGCCACAGATCCCAGTCCCGCGCGTAGACGAGCTTGTCGAGGAGCACGACGGATGGCTGCTCCACTCGCCCGCCACTGGTGTCGCAGACCCCACACACCTCACCATCGATTTTGCTTATTGATGCAATAACACTCATCCCATGTATGTTACTGCGCTGTGGGTGGATCACCCGATGGCTCCCAGGGGGCGGTGCGGGAGACTGGCGGCATGAGTGCAGACCCGGGGCCGCGGCCCGGACCAGCGGAGCCGACGCCCGCCGAGGATCACAGTGTTGCGTTGGACCCGAGCGCGGAGGATCCGTACCAGTGGCTGGAGGAGGTGACCGACGAGCGGGCGCTGGACTGGGTGCGGGAGCGCAACGCTGAGTCCGTCGCGGAGCTGACCGGGGGCTCCCGGTTCGAGGAACTGCGAGCCGAGATCCGCGAGGTGCTCGACTCGACAGACCGTATCCCCTACATCAGCCGACGCGGCGAGTACCGGTACAACTTCTGGCGGGACCGCGAGCACCCACGCGGCCTGTGGCGGCGCACCACCCTCGACGAGTACCGGAAAGAGCAGCCGGACTGGGAGATTCTGCTCGACGTGGACGCGCTGGCCCGCGACGAGGACGAGAACTGGATCTTCGATGGCGCGCAGTGCCTGCGGCCGGACTACCGGCGCGCGCTGGTCTCGCTGTCGCGCGGCGGCGCGGACGCGGCGGTGGTACGGGAGTTCGACATCGAGCGTCGCGAGTTCATCACCGACGGCTTCGGGCTGCCCGAGGCGAAGTCCGACGTGAGCTGGATCGACGCCGACCACATCTACGTCGCCACCGACTTCGGCCCGGGAACGCTCACCACCTCCGGGTATCCGCGCACCGTCCGGCAATGGCGGCGCGGCACGCCGCTGGCCGAGGCGGAGGTGGTGTACGAGGGCAAGCCCGACGACATCAGCGTGTTCGCCTACCACCAGCACACCGAGGGTTTCGAGCGGGACTTCGTCCGGCGGATGCTGGACTTTTACCGCTCCGAGCGGTACCTGCGTCGCGGTGATCAGCTGCACCGGGTGGAGGTACCGGACGATGCGATCGTCGGCGTGTACCGGCAATGGCTGCTCATCGAGCTGCGCACCGAGTGGACGGTCGGCCAGACCTACCCTGCGGGCTGCCTGCTGGTAACCGACTTCGACGAGTTCATGGCTCGCGGCGCCGGTGGCGCGGACCTGCGGGTGCTGTTCACCCCCGACGAGCGCACCTCGCTGGCCGACTACAGCTGGACCCGCCACCACCTGATCCTCGACGTGATGCACGACGTGGTCAGCCACCTCTCGGTGCTGACACCGGCACAGGACTGGCACGCCATACCGCTGACCGGCACACCACCGCTGTGCCAAGTGAGCGCGCACAGCACCGACCCGGATACCGACGACGAGTACCTGCTCAACGTCAACGGTTTCCTGACCCCGTCCACCCTGGCCATCGGGACCATCGGCGCCGGTCCGGCCGTCACGCTGAAGCAAGCACCAGCCTTCTTCGACAGCGACGGTCTCGCCGTGCACCAGCACTTCGCGGTGTCCGACGACGGCACCCGGATCCCGTACTTCGTGGTGGCGCCGGACTCGGCTGTGCCGCCCGGCGGCTGGCCCACCCTGCTGTACGGCTACGGCGGCTTCGAGAACTCCATGCAACCCGGCTACGGCGGCGCCTTGGGCCGGGCCTGGCTGGCCCGCGGCGGCTGCTACGTCCTGGCCAACATCCGCGGTGGCGGCGAGTACGGCCCGCGCTGGCATTCCGCCACGCTCAAGCACCACCGCCACCTGGTCTACGAGGACTTCGCCGCCGTGGCCCGGGATCTGGTCACCAGCGGCCTCACCACGCCGCCCCGCCTCGGCGCCCGGGGCGGCAGCAACGGCGGGCTGCTCGTGGGCGTGATGCTCACCCACTACCCGGAACTGTTCGGCGCCATCGTCGCTTCGGTCCCGCTGCTCGACATGCTGAGATACCACACCCTGCTGGCCGGCGCCTCCTGGACCGCCGAGTACGGCGACCCCGACGACCCGGCCGACCGCGAGCACCTGCTGCGCTTCTCCCCGTACCACCAGCTGCGCCCAGGTCGGCGCTACCCGCCAATCCTGCTCACCACCTCGACCCGCGACGACCGCGTGCACCCCGGACATGCCCGCAAGCTGGTGGCCCGAATGCGCGAGTACGGCCTGCCGGTCACCTACTACGAGAACATCGAAGGCGGCCACGGCGGCGCGGCAGACAACGAGCAGGCGGCGTTCATGGCCGCCCTGGCCTACGAGTTCCTCTGGCGCCACCTCTCGGGCTCAGCCCGAGAGCCGTAGGCTGGGGCAGTCCTGCGGACAAACCCCTGAAGTCTGCGGACAAACCCCTGGAGGGAGTGCGATGACCGCCGCATCCTGGCCTGATCACCTGCTCACCCTCGCCGAGTGGGACGCTCTCCCGCAGGACACGTCACGCTGTTACGAGCTGGTCGAAGGAGTCTTGCTGGTGGTTCCCAGGCCGGCGCCGTTGCACCAGCGGGTCATGTGGCGGCTGTGCAGCCAGATCGAGGACCAGCTGCCGACTGAGCTGACCGTGCTGCCTGATGTGGAGGTCCTGGTGAAGGCAGGTGAACCGCCGACCGTGCGGGCGCCCGACGTCGTCATCACCCACGAGGCATGCGCGGCCGCGAATCCCTCCCGGCTGAAGGCAGCCGATGTCCTGGTCGCCATTGAAATCATCTCGCCAGGCACCGGCACCACCGACCGGGTGACCAAGATGTACGAATACGCCGACGCCGGTATCCCGCACTACTGGCTCGTCGACCTCGACCAGCCAGTCACCCTCACCGCCTACACCCTGGTCGACGGGAACTACGAGCACGTCGCCGGAGGCATCGGCACCGTGACCATCCCCAGCCCAGTCAACATCACCCTCACCCTCGACACACTGGTCACTCGGTGAGCCCCCGGTGTGTCGCGCGCTGGTGCCTCTTGGATGGCCCTCTCCAGGCCACGCGGTCAAGCTGATCACTTGGGTTGCGGCGGGCCAGGCGCGCGGTTGAATGCCTCCCAGGCGTGTCGTTGGATCTCTTCGCGCTGGGCGAGGACATCCTCGATCCGCTCGGCGGCGTCGGGAGCCGGGGAGTTCACATCGGAGGTATCGAGACTGCTCGGCGGAAGCCCGCGGTCTTCGTAAGGTGTGCCTGCCGGGGCCAGGAACCTGCCGAACCCGACAAAGCGCATAAATCATCCCTCCCGAAGATCGCCAGGTACGTAGCCACGGTGAACATCGGCGGGAAGTGGGGATATCGGGAGGCCAGCTGAAATAACTTCACTCGATCGGGTATGACCGGGTCGGGAGGGGCCAGCCCGCCATGCTGCACCCGCGCGGCCAGCCGGACTGCGGCGCTCTGCCCCTGAGGTCCAGGGTGCGGTGGTGGACGACGTCGTCTCCCTCCGCCTCACCCGGTACGGGTGAAGACGAACCTCACCCTCCGCGCTGACGATTTGGGGGCTAGGAACGACCACCGGCGGAGTGAGGAGCTAGTTCATGGCAACCCTGAGCGTGTGGCGGTTCGATTCATCCAGTGGTGCCGAGGAGGCCGCCACAACCCTGGAAGAGCTGGCGAAACAACGACTGATCGTCGTGCACGACGCGGCAATCGTATCCTGGGAGCCGGATGCGAAAAAGCCGAAGACCCGCCAGTTGCACAGCCTGGCAGGAGCAGGTGCGCTCGGCGGTATGTTCTGGGGCCTATTGTTCGGTCTGCTGTTCTTCGTACCACTGCTGGGCATGGCGATCGGCGCCGCGGCCGGAGCATTGAGCGGGGCACTGACCGACGTCGGGATCGACGACGAATTCATCAAGCGCGCTCGTGACGAGATCACTCCCGGCACGTCCGCGTTGTTCGTCCTAAGTTCCAACGCAGTCCTGGACAAGGTCCGTGACGCCTTCAAGGGCCATCGTCCGGAGCTGCTGTTCACCAATATGTCCGATGACCAGGAAAAGGTGCTGCGCGAGGCGTTCGCTGAATAGAAGGTCTTCCGTACAAAGGCTGACGCACAGGCGCTGCGCCCGCGCGTCAGCCTTGCGCGAACCCGTCGTTCTGGCAGACAAAGTTCGCCCACCGCTGCGCCGCGGTCGACTTTCTGAAGCGGAGGACCCTCATGTCAGCAGAAGCCCTGTTCATCGGCCCGGTCGCGCGATCACCAGCGCCGAGCTGGAGCCCGCCCAGCTCACCAAGCTCGGCGAGCTGAAGCAGGCGGGCCTGCTCACCGACGAGGAGTTCGCCAAGCAAAAGGCGCGGCTCCTCGGACCGTAGCCGACCCGCAGAACTGATCAACCCCGGATCGGGTGTCGCACGAAGGGACGCGCATGCCACCGGAGACCCCCGTCGAATCTGCCGTCAGCCAGGGCGGGCTGGGAGTCGCGCTGCTCGTCGCCGGCGTGCTGCTGTGCTTCGTCGGCGTCCGGTCGCTCAAACTGGCCGGCGGGAGCGCCGGCTTCGGGCTCGGCGCCAGTATCGCCGCCGCACTGGGCGGCGGGCCCCTCACAGCGTTCCTCGTCGGGGCAGCCGGTGCCGCCGGTGCGGTCCTCCTGATGGGCTTGATGATCAGAACCGGGATGTTCGTCGTCGGAGGACTCGCCGGTGGCGTCATCGCCGCAAACTTGTACCGGACGTTACCGCCCACCGTCGCCTGGCATCCCAGCCTGGTCGTGATGGTCGTCGGGGCCTGCGCCCTGCTCTGCGGTGCCGCCGTGCACTACCTGCGGACGCCGCTGCTGCGGGCACTCACCGCGCTCGCCGGCGCCGGCCTTGTCATCAGAGGAGTCGTCGAGGCCGGTCCCGCCTTCCTCGGGTTCCTCCAAAACCCGGCCACCTGGGTGGAGAGCCTCGTCGCGTTGGTCGCGCTGCTCGCCCTCGGCTGGGCCGGATTCACGACGCAGCGTCAGCCTGCCGACTCCCAGGCATCGTGACCTCGCACTGTAGGGGGAGCCGGTAGGCCTGATGGGTGAGTCGGCGCCAGCCGATTGACGACACCCAGTTTGTCAAAACGCCCTTCATCCCCCAGGGCGAACGTGACAGTGTCCTTCCGTGCATGTGGTAGCACGTTGCGCAATGGGCGCGAAGTCGACAGCAGAACGCGCCCTGAAACCGCGGCGAGGGCATCGGCTGCCAGATGTTCCTTACCGGGCTGGTACGGCTGGCCCGTGACCGGGAGGGCGTCCTTGGTCCCCGCGACGGGGCTCTGGGTAGCGTCGTTACTCGGACACAGCCGTTCATCGCGCGGGCGCCGGTGTGAGGTCGCGGGTGTCGACGACCTCGTGGCACCAGTACCGGGCCACGGTGAGGTCGTGGGTGATGAGCAGGACCCCGAGCTCGGAGCGCTCCTGCTCCTGAGCGACCGCCGCGAGCAGCGCGGCCTGGGTGGACACGTCGAGCATGGAGGTGGGCTCGTCGCAGAGCAGGTAGCCCGGCCGCAGGATGAGGGCGCGGGCCAGGCAGGCACGCTGGAGCTGGCCGTCGGACACCTCATGCGGGTAGCGACGCAGCAGGTCAGGCGTCAGACCCAGCCGGGTCGCCCAGCCGAGGGTGAGCTCCCACTGCTCATCTGCGGTATCCGGCAGCTCTTGGTGGATCGCGAGCGGCTCCAGAATCGTCTGCTGCAGGGTCAGGCGCGGGTCGGCGGCCTGGCGCGGTGACTGCCAGACCAGCTGGACCCGTCGACGCACCTGCTTGGGCACGGCCAGGCCGTATCCGGTAATCGGGGCACCGTCGAGCACGATGCGTCCGGCGTCGGGGGCCAGCAGGAGCGCGAGCACAGCGGCCAGCGTGGATTTGCCGCACCCACTCGGGCCAACAAGTCCGAGGCGGGTGCCGAGGACCAGGGAGAGGGTGGCGCCGTCGAGCACGGTGATCGGCCCTTCGGGGCCGTCGAAGGTCTTGGTGATTCGCTCAGCGGTCAGCATGCCGGACGCACCGGACCTTCCCGTCGTCGATCGGGTGCAGGGGTGGCAGGGTGTCCCGGCAGACGTCGAGGGCCTCAGCGCAGCGCGAAGCGAACGGGCAACCCGACGGCAACGCGGTGAGCTCGGGGGTCAGACCCGGGATCGGCACCCCGCCGCGTTCGATGAGTGCGCCCAGCAGGCCCCGGCCGTAGGGGTGGGCGGGCCGGGCGAAGAACGCCGCCGTGGGCCGCAGCTCGACGAGGTGGCTGGCGTAGAGCAGGGCGAGCCGCCCGCCCAGCCGCTCGGCCAGCCGCAGGTCGTGGGTGATCACGAGCAGCGCTGACCCGGCGGCGACCACGTCGAGGAGCTGCTCGGCCGTGGCGTCGACGAGGTCGGCGTCCAGGCCGTGGGTCGGCTCGTCGGCGATCACCAGGTCCGGTGTGGACACCAGCGAGCCCGCGTTGACCACCCGCTGCTGCATTCCGCCGGAGAGCTGGTGGGCGTAGCGGCGGGCGACGGCGTCGAACGACAGTCCGGTGCCACGTAGCTGTGCGTCGAGCCGGGGGCGGGCTTGCGCGGCGGTGAGCTCGCGGCGGCCCGCCCACTCCAGAAGCTGGCCGCCGAGACGTTTGACGGGGTCGAGCGCGGTACCTGCGCTCTGCGGGATCAGCGCGATCCGTCGTCCGCGGACCGCCCGCAGTCGACGCTCGGACAGCGTCAGCAGGTTGGTACCTTCGAGCAGGACCTGCCCGCCGACTTCGGCATTGCGCGGCAACAGCTTCAGGATCGCGTGCGCCAGCACGGTCTTGCCGCTGCCGCTCTCGCCAGCGAGCACCACGACCTCGCCGGGTGAGATCGCGAGGTCGACGCCACCGAGCGCCTGCACCACGCCGTGCTCGGTGCGAAAACGCACGGTCAGCCCGCGGAGCTGCACTAAAGGCGAGACGGTTTCAGTCGGCAGGGCCACCGGTTCGCTGAGCGTCATAGCTGCAGCTCCGAGCGCCACCGGGGGTTGCGCCGGTCGCGCCACCACTCCCCGAGCGTGCCGACGGCCATCGAAGCCAGCAGGATCACCAGGCCCGGGAACAGGCTGGCCCACCACCCCCCGGACAGCAACGAGGCCTGGCTGTCGGCCAGCAGGTTGCCCAGCGACGCCGACTCCGGTGGCATGCCCAGGCCGAGGAAGGAGTAACCGGCCTCATGGAAGATCGCGTGCGGCACCAGCAGCACGAACCCGAGCGCGGCGGCCGGAAACACGTGCGGCAGGAAGTGCCGCCGGGCCAGGTGCCGTCGTCCGGCACCGGCATTGACTGACGCGGCCACGAACTTCTGTTCGCGCAGCGCCAGCACCTCACCGCGCACGATCCGGGCCACCGACGTCCAGTGCGTCACACCGACCGACAGGAAGATCGCCCCGGCGGGACCGACCAGCGGCCGGGACAGCACCAGGATGAGGATGCCGAACAGGAAGTGGTTCTGCGAAGACAGCACGTCGATCAGCCGCATGGCCACCGCGTCGAAGCGGCGGCCGAGCGCGCCCGCGGCCAGCCCCACCAGCGTGCCCGCGGCCGCCGCACAGAGAGCGGCCACGATGCTGATGCCGAACGAGTTCCGCATGCCGTGCAGCACCCGGGTGAACAGGTCCCGCCCGAGGCTGTCGGTGCCCATCGGATGGGCCAGTGACGGCGCCTGCAGGGCCTGGTCGAAGAAGACCGACCGGGTGTCCAGCGGCGCGATGAACAACGCCGTCACCGCCAGCAACGTCAGCACGACGATCACTGCAGCGGACACCGCGGCCGCGCCGGGCAGTCGGCGCAGCCGCCGGAACAGCGAGCGCCGACGGGCGGGCGGGGGCTGGGCCGTCGGCGCGGTCGTCGTCGTGGCGGTCATGCCCGCGCCTCCCGCACCCGCGGATCGACGACCCGGTACAGCAGGTCGGCCACCAGGTTCCCGAGGACCACCAGCACAGCCCCGGCCAGCACGATCGCCAGCAGCAGCGGCAGGTCAACGGCGCGGGCTGCGGCGACGGTGAGGCTGCCCAGCCCCGGCCAGGCGAACACCGTCTCGATGAGCACCGAGCCGCCGATGAGCTCCGGGATGTGCGTGCCGATCAGCGTCACGTAGGGCACCAGGGAGTTCGGCAGGGCGTGGCGGAACAGCACCGACGTCTCGCTTGCCCCCTGCGCGCGGGCGAAGCGCACGTGGTCCTCGCGCATCGTCTCCAGGACCGTCGAGCGGACGTAGAGGGTGAACACCCCGTGCTGGGTCAGCGCGAGCGTCACCGCAGGCAGCACGAGGTGCGCCAGGTCGACTCCGCCGCCCCCGGCCGAGCGCAGATCGGCGACGCCGGTGGCAGGCAGCCAGCCGAGCCACACGGAGAAGAAGTAGATCGCGAGCAGCGCCACCCAGAACGACGGGGCGAACGCGTTGGTATAGGAGACGGTCCGGACGAACCAGTCGAAAGGCGAGTCCCGGAACCGGGCCGCGAGTACGCCCATCACCAGCGAGCCGGCCAGCACGAGCGCCAGCGCGGTCGCGACCAGCAGCGCCGAAGCCCCCAGCCGGCTGCCGAGGACGGCCGAGACCTCCTGCCCCGGGATCATCCGGGAGACCCCGAGGTCACCGGTGACCACGTTGCCCAGCCAGTTCGCGAACTGAACGGGCATCGGCTCGTCCAGCCCCCACGCCTGCCGGTAGGAGTCCTCCAGGGCCTGGTTGGACTGACCCGGGCCAACCAGACCGCTGACGTAGGCCTCCGCCGGGTCGAACGGGGACGCCCACGCCAGCCCCCAGGTCATGACGGCGACAAGCAGGACCACAGCAGGCAGCGCGGCAAGCCGCTTGGCGATGACCGCCCAGGTGCTCACGGTGCCCCGAACTCCCACTTCTCGAGGTTGTAGGAGATGCCGCGGGGGAAGTTGTGCGCACCGCCTTGGGGCTGCACCGCGATGCCGGTAATCGCCTTCGGGACCACGACGGTGTGGTTACCCACGCCGAGGTGCAGGTAGGCACCGTTCTCGGCGAGCAGCCGCTGCAGCTCCCGGTAGGTGGTATCGCGCACCTCCGGCGAGGTGGCGACCCGCCCGGCCTCCAGGGTGGCGTCGATCGCGGGGTCATTCAACGCCGCCGGGTTGGTGCCTGGGTCGCCGTCGAGCGCGAACCGCGAGTGGTAGCGCGGGTAGAGCTGCTGGTCCGGGTCGTAGGGGTTACCCAGGTTGTGCAGCCAGCCGTCGGTGCCCAGCCGGGTCTTGTAGACGTTGGAGTCCACGCCCTCGGCGGCCACGTCCACCCCGACCTGCGCGAGGTCCGAGCGCAATGCCAGGGCCAGCTCCCGGTGGGTGGTGATGTTCGGCAGGAACATCACAGTGAACGCGAGCCGCTGCCCGTCCTTCGCCCGGAATCCGTCCGCTCCCGGCGGCCAGCCGGCCTCGTCGAGCAGCGCCGCGGCGGCGGCCCGGTCGACGCGGGTCTCGACGGCGGGTTCGTACACGGAGTCGATCGGTAACAGGGGCGACCAGGCCGGTCTGCCACTGCCCGCGTAGACCGCAGCTGCGGCGGCCTCGCGGTCGAAGGCCAGCCCGATCGCGCGCCGTACCCGCAGGTCCGCGAGCACCGGGTTGCCGGTGGGCAGCGCGACCTGGTCGACGGCCGCGCTCGGGATCGTGACGACGCGCAGCCGGGGATCGTCGGTGAACGTCGCCGCGAGCCGAGGGGGCAGCCGGGCCACGTCGATCGCACCCTGCTGCAGGGCCGACGCGCGGGCGTTCTCGTCGGGAATGAACGTGTAGACGACTCGCTTGATCGCGGGCTCGCCGCCGTAGTAGTCCGGGTTGGCCTCCAGCACCATCCGCTCCCCTGGCCTGCGCTCGCCCATCCGGTAGGGCCCGGTGCCGATCGGGTTGCGGTTGAAGTCCGTGCTCTTCAGGTCCTGCCCGGCCAGGACGTGCTCGGGCACGATCCCCACGTACAGCTTCTCGGCGAACGCCGGGTCGACGCGACCGAGCTGGAACGTCACGGTGTCGGCGTCTTGCGCCGTCACGGAGGTGACCAGCCCGGCGAGGTCGAAGGCGCTGTACACCGGTGAAGCCAGCGCCGGGTCGGTCAGCGCCTGCCAGGTAAACACGACGTCGGCGGCGGTGAACGGCTTGCCGTCATGGAACCGGACGTCGGTGCGCAGATCGACGGTGACGGTGCGGCCGTCGGCGCTCACCTGCGGCAGCGCCGCGGCAAGATCAGGCACCAGATCCAGGTTCTGGTCGTAGGCGACGAGGCCGCTGAAGACCTTCCAGTTCCCGGTGTTGATGTCGAGGAACAGCGGGCTGAGGTTGGCCGGATCGGTGTTGATCGCGACCACCAGCGTGTCCTTCGCCGTATCAGCCGCGTCCGGCCCGCTCCCGGTGCCCTCAGCCGCACTGCACGCACCGCTCACCACGGCCAGCGCCAGCGCTGCCGCCGTCATCACGATCTCCCGCCGCCGCACCATCGTGGCACCCCATCACTCGTCGGAGTTGTCAACGCACTGTAAGTGCAAACATGCTGCAATAGCAAGACTCGATCGATACCGACATGACTCATTCGACTTACTCCGATGTGCTGAACACGAGCGTTTCCGGTCACCATCCGCTTACGGCCACGCACTCGATCATGGCTACACCGGCTCCAATCCACACATTGCCCACACGCACGTGTCGGTGCCCCTGGACCTGACCGGCTACGACTCGCGCCAGCCGTGGGGGCTCACCGACACGTCACCGAGCTCGACCCGGCCCACCCTCCGGAAAGGCTCGACGGGCGAGACAGGCCGGGAGCTCCAGCCGGTACTGAACAGGTGGTATCCGTCGCTCCCGCAGCTGACTGAGGACGGCGTCAGCCACAAACGGCCCCCTCTCCAGTTTCGACTGGGAGGGGGCCGTTGTGGCGTTTCTGGGGTGACGTTCACGTGCACGGTTCTATGTTGACGATCCTCACCTCGCTTAGCGGCACGGTCGTCCGGACGGCCACCAACCCTGTCGCGTGATCTACGTCTATGACCGTCCCGCGCCGGACGTCCACCTTGAGTTCTTGATGACGAGCATTCGGGACCAGCATCCCGATCAACTCATTCCGGCCCGGACAGCTGTCCACGAGACGCTTCACACCGCGATGAGGCCCCCCACGGCAGTCTCCCGGCTCCCCCAGCCACTGTGCGCCGGCCATCACCCGCTCTGCTGTCGCCGAGTTCGGCACCAGAGCTGTCCGGACCACCCGGGCAGCTCTGGTGCCGAACTCGGCGCACGTAGTGCCCTCACGTGCGCCAGTCGGCCCAGTTTCAGCTCTCAGGGTGGCGTGACGCGGCCAGCCAGTTGGCTCGGGACGGTGTCCCGGGGGGGGAACCGGTGCTGAGCGAGGCAATCAGGCGAGACGTGGCGTCACGAACTCGCTACATTTAGCGATCTTGACGTGGCCCTGGTCTCGGACCCTGGAGCAGGTGCTGCTTGCGCCCTCGACTACTGCGACCCCTGGAGCGCACGCCACCACCCGCCGCCGATCGCCCGAGCGACGCGGGCGATCGAGCGACGCGCTGCACAACGAGCCGCAGCTGTCGTGTTTGCCGACGGAGCCGCGTGTGGACAGGTCGGTGGGATAGTTCACGCACGTACTCCGGATTCGAGAAGACCGGCCAGGGCTGCGGTATTAGATCCTGTGAGGGTTATGCAAAACTTTCTTTGAAGAAATAGAGCCCGATTGCGGCACGGAATGATGACTTGAATGTCTTCAGCGGCCGACGGTAGTCGGTGAAGAGAATCCGCCATGTCTTCAAGGTGGCGACGGCACGCTCGACTGGCGCACGGAAGGAACTCACCCGACTGTTCCACTCGTGTTCCCATTGCAAGAGCTTACGGCATGTCGGCTTGCGGATGGGAGTGGTGATGTAATCAGTGCCGATGAAGCCCTTGTCGCCGAATGCCCCGCCCGCTTTCTTCAGGATCTTCTCGACAACCGATCCCTTCAATTTCGCCATGTCGTGCTGGTTGCCGGTAACGGGATCGGAGACGAAGGTGATGCGACCCTGGAGATTGGTGACGATCAGGGAGCCGTGTCCCGTGGTCTTGTATTTTCCGGCCCACAGCTCATCTTCACCGTCCCAGGACCAGCACGGCCACAGTGTGCCGTCTACCAGCGCGATCGCGTCCCTGGTGGCTTCGGCCGCATCCTCTTCCGTCGGCCGGTCTTCTTCTGTCGATTTTTCGATCAATGGCGTGAGAAGCGTGATGTACCGCGATATCGTCGACTGGTGGACGTCGAAGATGTCTGCCCATACATCCTCGATGATGTTCTGTCGGAGATATCCACACGTAACGGCCAGCGCTTCCCGCAAAGTCAGTTCATGTGGACGCCCTTCGCCTTTATCCCATGGTTCTTCGAGTAGTTCAGCCACACGGTGTTCAAGTTCGCCGAGTTGCTCTTCGTCCAATCCTGGGCGGTTTCAAGCAGTCATGGCGACACAATGAGGGTTATGCAAAACCCTCCTTGAAGAAGTAGAGTCCAATTGCGGCACGGAATGATGACTTGAAGGTCTTCAGTGGCCGGCGGTAGTCGGTGAAGAGAATCCGCCATGTCTTCAAGGTGGCGACGG